>NZ_JBSREH010000045.1:0-56001 GCF_055145905.1 Modicisalibacter sp.
GCTTCGCCTTGTCCCCGGCGCCCACCATTGCTGGAGTTTGGAGGAGATGAGCTCTAAGCGGTGCTAGCGCAACCCACGCAGGACCCCGACGGGACGGCCGAGGCCGTCCCGTCGCTGGTTCAGGGGGCGTCGCCCGCGTCAGTCCTGCCGGGGGCGCACCAGGAACACCGAGGCGCGGGTATGGGTGGCGACCTTGCCGCCGTGAGAGGGGATCACCACATCCAGATGCTTCGGCGGGTGCGTCGGCATGATCACCAGGTCGGCCCCGTATTCGTCGATCGCGTCGATCAGCCGGTCATCCAGGTCGGCGATGGGGTCCGGGCAGATGATGAGCCGGGTGGTGACCGGCTGGCCATGCACCTCGGCGCGCTTCTGGGCAAAGGCGTCGAGTTTCTGCTGATGCTCCTCGGGAGTGCGCGCCACGGCCCCCGGGGTGTTGGCGGCGACCGCCACGTAACAGACCTCCGCATCGTAGAACTTGGCCTGGTCGGCAACCACCTGCAGCGAGGGCTCGATCACGTCGAAATGGGCGAGATCCACTGGCACCAGGATCTTCTTGAACATGCCTGTGCTCCTTGCGGCTTGCGAGAGTATCCACGAATGACCCTCTCAGTGTGGCTGCTGGATGAGGAATCGGGCAATCGCCTTTTCAACGCAAGCCGGCGGCCGGGCCGCTCTCAGATCAGGCCGGCGGCCTTGAGCAGGAAGACCCCCGCGCTGATGGTGAACAATGACACGAAGGTGGTGATGACGATGACGTTGGCGGCGAGCTGGGCGTTGCCGTTCACCGCCTTGGCCATCACGAAGCTGGCGGCGGCGCCGGGGCTGCCCAGGAACAGGAACAGGATGCCCAGCTCGGCGTCACGAAAGCCCAGGGCCAGGGCACCGAGCACGCCGAGCAGGGGGATCCACACGATCTTCCAGAGGCTGGCGTCCAGCGCCAGGCGGCTGCTGCGCTTGACCGACGTGAACGACAGGGTGCCGCCGATGCAGACCAGGGCCAGGGGCAGGGACATGGCGCCGAAGTAGTCGCCGGAGGTCATCAGCCAGGAGGGCAGATCGATGCCGAAATAGGCGAAGGGGATGGCCAGCAGCACGCTCAGGATCAACGGGTTTCTGGCGATGTGCTTGAGTATCGAGCCGATCCCGGATTTCGCGCTGGCGCTGTAGTAGGCGAGAATCGCCGCCGCCAGCACGTTGTAGACGATGATGATGCCGCCGGCAAGGATACCGCCCAGCGACAGGCCATAGTCGCCGTACTGGCTGGCGGCGAGCGCCAGGCCGACGATGCCGCAGTTGCCGCGGAAGGCGCCCTGGGCGAACACGCCGCGATCGGCGAACGGGCAGCGCAGGATGGCCCAGCCCCAGGCCAGAAAGAAGCTGAACGCCGAGAACCCCAGAAAATAGAGGATCACGTCCGGCTTGAAGGCGACATCCAGGTCGGCGCGGACAATACTCAAAAAGATCAGCGTCGGCATGGTGGCCTTGAACACCAGCGTCGAGGCGGTGGAGACGAACTGGGCGTCGATCCAGCCGATGCGCTTGAACAGCACACCCAGGAAGACCATGGCGAAGACCGGCAGGGTGACATCGAGGGTGTGCAGGAAGACCCCGAGAAGATTCATCGAGTCGTCTCCTAGCGAACCAGCCAGAAGCCGACGATCAGCGCCGCCGCGACGGTGGCGATGAACAGGGTATTGCGTAGGCGGGTGGGGCGGGGGGCTCGGGGCACGAGGAGCTCCTGGGTGGGTTTGGAAACAGTGAGGCCGATGCTGGCATGGCCATGATAAACCCGATAGCCTGCTAAACCCAGCTGTTGCCCGTCACTGTGCCATCGAGCACCGTGCCGTGGCGCCGGCGATTTCATACAGTCGTTTGAGGAAGAGCCATGATCTGCGAGGAACTGAGTCTGGCCGACGGCCGGCTGGCGGCGTTGAGCTGGGGGCACGACGGTGCGCCCGTGTGGCTGGCCCTGCACGGCTGGCTGGACAATGCCGCCAGCTTCACGCGGCTCGCCCCGCGCCTGGCCGAAGCGCTGGATATCCGGCTCGTCGCCCTCGACTTCTCCGGGCACGGCCGCTCCCGCCATCACCCGGCGGGGAACGACTATGCCATCTGGGACTACCTGCACGATGTGCTCGATGCCATGGCCGATCTGTCGCTCGAGTCCGCCGTGCTGATCGGGCATTCCATGGGGGCCGGAGTCGCCGGGCTGATGGCGGCGGCCCTGCCCGAGAAGGTGACGCGACTGGTCCTGCTCGATGGCATTGGAACCCTGACCACGCCGGACGAGGCCACCGCCGACCAGCTGCGTCGCGGGCTGCTGGGGCATCGCAGGCCGCCCCGGGGCGTGCCCACCTACGCCGGGCTCGACGAGGCGGTGGCGGCGCGGGTCGCCGGTGGCGTGACCCCCATCGACGCGGCGACGGCGCAGCCGCTGGTCGCGCGCAATCTGGCGCCGCTGACCGAGGGCGGCTATCGGCTGCGCACCGATTCACGGCTGATGCGCCCCTCGCTGGTGCGCTTCAGTCCCGGGCAAGCGCTGGGGCTGCTGGCAAGCATCGAGGCGCCGGTGCTGCTGATCGAGGGCGATCGCGGCATACTGGCGGAGCGGGCCTTCGCGCGTCGGGCGCGGGAGGCCGTGACGAACCTGACACAGTGCGTGATGCCGGGCGGCCATCACCTGCACCTGGAGCCGGAGCGAGTCGATGCCGTCGCCGCGGCTATCATCGATTCGGTGGCAGCGTCGCCCTGAGCAGCTGGCAGGAGGCGGTCATGAGCAAGCGAGTTGCGCTGGTATTGGGCAGCGGGGGCGCCCGAGGCTATGCGCATATCGGCGTCATCGACGAGCTGGAGCGGCGTGGCTACGAGATCGTGGCCATCGCCGGGTGCTCGATGGGTGCGGTGATCGGTGGCGTCCATGCGGCCGGTCAGCTGGAAGGGTACCGGGAGTGGGTCACGCAGCTGGATTATTTCGACGTGCTGCGCCTGGTGGACGTGACCTGGAGTCCGATGGGCGCGATGCGGGCCAGCAAGGTCATGGCCCGCCTGGCCGGCCTGATCGGTGAGCAGCAGATCGAGAGCCTGCCGATTCCCTTCACCGCGGTGGCCACAGACCTGAAGCGCCAGCGCGAGGTCTGGTTCCAGACCGGCTCGCTGCTGCGGGCGATCCGTGCCTCCATGGCCGTGCCCGGCCTGATCACCCCCGTGCACCAGGGCGACCAGGTGCTGGTCGACGGCGGGCTGCTCAATCCGTTGCCGATCATTCCCACCGTGGCGGCGCATGCCGACCTGATCCTGGCGGTCAACGCCACGGCGCAGACCCACCAGCCTGTCACGCTCGAGGAGCTGCTGCCCGACGCCGAGGCGGCCGAGGAGCGTGAGCGCGAGGCGCGGCTGGAGGCCGAGGGTCGGGGTCTCGGCGAGTGGTTCAACGGCGTGCGCGATCGTGCCCAGAAGATGTTCGGCAATGGCAGTGACAACGGCAACGAAGCGGGCTGGAGAGAGGAGAAGGCGCCGCCGGGGCGCGACAGCGTGCGAGCCTGGGGCAAGCTCGATATCATGCTCACCTCCTTCGAGATCACCCAGGCGGCCCTGGCCAAGTACAAGGTGGCCGGCTACCCGCCGGACGTGCTGGTGGAGATTCCCAAGACGGTGTGCGGCGCCTACGAGTTTCATCGCGCCAATGCCCTGATCTGTCTGGGTCGGCATCTGGCCGCCCAGGCACTGGATCGCTACGAAAGCCTCGGTCGCGGGCGTGCCGAGGGCGGGTAAGTGATGGTCAGCGAGCCGGCCACCGGCAAGCCGGCCAACTGACGGCGGTCACTCGCCGCCGCGGCGACGCAGCAGGACATAGACCGCGCCGGTGCCGCCGTCGGCATCGGTGGCCGAGCAGAACGCCAGCACGCTCGGCCATTCGCGCAGCCAGGCGTTGACGTGGCTCTTGATCACCGGGTAGTCGGCCATCCCGGTCCAGGCCTTGCCGTGGACCACCAGCACGCAGCGCTGGCGCTGGTGACGGGCATCGTGGAGGAACTGCTCGAGCTGCTCGCGGGCCTCCTCGAGGGTGTAGCCGTGCAGGTCGAGCCCGGCCTCCCAGGCGATGCGGCCGCGCTTCAGGGCACTGTGGGTGCGATAGGGCAGGTCGGGCACGGCGAAGTCGAGCGGCGAGCTGGGACGAACCGGTTCCACGCGGCCGTCGCTGGTGCGGCTGGGGCCGGCATCGGTCGCGGCGGAGACGGCGGCATCGCGGCGCGCGGCCAGCCGTTTCGGGTCGTCACGGCGCGGCGTGCCGGGGTCGGCGCGATCGCTGAACAGGCGCTGGACGCCGGCGTCCTGCAGGGCCTGGCGGAACAGCGATACTTCGTCGTCTGGCGTGCCGCGTCGACGGCTCATGCGACCCTCTCTGTCCAGTCGGGGGAACGGTTGCTCGAACGGCGCCCCAGTATAGCGGCTGACGCGCGACTGTGAAGCGCGCCGGCGGCCGGTTACAATCGCCGTTCACTCTTGGCACCCCGACAGGTTCTATTCCGTGGATGTTTCCCCGCTTCCCGCCGCTTCCACCCTGACGCTGGACGACCAGCGCCTGGCCGACCAGCTGCTGACCCTGCGCGACTGCCTGCGCTGGGCGACCAGCGAGTTTCATGTCGGTCGGCTGCATTTCGGTCATGGCACGGCCAGCGCCTGGGACGAGGCGGTGGCGCTGGTGCTGGGCGCGCTGCACTTGCCCTGGGATGTCGATCCCGCGGTCCTCGATGCCCGCCTGCTGGACGTGGAGCGGGCGCGGATCGTGGCGCTGGTACGTTCGCGCATCGAGACGCGCACGCCCTTGCCCTACCTGCTGGGCGAGGCGTTCTTCGCCGGTTACCCCTTCACGGTGGACGAGCGCGTGCTGATCCCGCGTTCGCCGATCGCCGAACTGATCGAACACGACTTTGCGGCCTGGTTCCCCGAGCGGCCGCCGGCACGAGTCCTGGACCTGTGCACCGGATCGGGCTGCATCGGCATCGCTACCGCGCTGCACCTGCCGACCGCCGAGGTCGATCTGGCCGACATCAGCCCCGAGGCGCTGGCCGTGGCCAAGGCCAATATCACCCGCCACGACGTCGGCGCGCGCGTGCGTGCCGTGGCTTCGGACCTGTTCGAGGGCCTGGCCGGGCAGCGCTATGACCTGATCGTCGCCAACCCTCCGTACGTGGATGCCCGCGACCTGGCCACCATGCCCGCCGAGTTTCGCCATGAACCGACCCTGGCGCTGGGGGCCGGCGCGGATGGCCTGGATATCGTGCGCCGCCTGCTGCGCGAGGCGCGCGACTATCTCACCGACGAGGGTGTGCTGATCGTCGAGGTGGGCAACTCCGACTCCCATCTCGAGGCCGCCTATCCCGAGGTGCCGTTTCTGTGGCTGGAGTTCGAGCGTGGCGGGCATGGCGTGTTTGCGCTGACCGCCCGGGAACTCGACGACCACGCCGCCTGTTTCGTCTGATCGATAGCGAGGAACGCTGAATGTCCGGCAACACCTTCGGCAAGCTGTTTACCGTTACCACCTTCGGCGAGAGCCACGGCCCGGCGCTGGGCGCGATCGTCGACGGTTGCCCGCCGGGCCTGCCGCTCAGCGAGGCCGACCTGCAGCGCGATCTCGATCGCCGGCGGCCGGGCACGTCGCGCCACACCACCCAGCGTCGCGAGCCCGATCAGGTGCGTATTCTGTCCGGCGTCTTCGAGGGCGAGACCACCGGGACGGCGATCGGTCTGCTGATCGAGAACACCGACCAGCGCTCCAAGGACTACTCCGAGATCAAGGACCGCTTCCGGCCGGCCCACGCCGACTACACCTACCACCACAAGTACGGCCGGCGCGACTACCGGGGCGGCGGTCGCTCCAGCGCCCGCGAGACCGCGATGCGGGTGGCGGCCGGGGCCATCGCCAAGAAGTACCTGGCCAGCCAGGGCATCGTCGTGCGCGGCTACATGAGCCAGCTCGGCCCCCTCGCCATCGACTTCAAGAGCTGGGAGGCCGTCGACGACAATGCCTTCTTCTGCCCGGACCCGGAACGGGTGCCCGAACTCGAGGCCTTCATGGACCAGCTTCGGCGTGACCAGGATTCGGTGGGTGCGCGGATCAGCGTGGTCGCCGAAGGGGTGCCGGTGGGACTCGGCGAGCCGGTGTTCGACCGCCTCGACGCGGAACTGGCTCACGGCCTGATGAGCATCAATGCGGTCAAGGGGGTCGAGTTCGGCGACGGGTTTGCGGCGATCACCCAGCGTGGCAGCGAGCATCGTGACGAGATGACCCCCGAGGGCTTCTTGTCCAACCATGCCGGAGGCGTGCTGGGTGGCATCAGCTCGGGGCAGACGCTGATCGCCCATCTCGCCCTCAAGCCCACCTCGAGCATCACTGTGCCCGGCCGTTCGATCGACGTCGACGGCAATCCCGTCGAGGTGGTCACCAAGGGGCGTCACGACCCCTGCGTGGGGATCCGCGCCACGCCGATCGCCGAGGCGATGATGGCACTGACGCTGATGGACCACCTGCTGCGTCATCGGGCCCAGAATCTCGACGTCGAGGTCGTCACTCCCCGCCTGCGTTGAACGCCGGCCGGGTCCGGTCGAGCGACCGGGCCCGGCTCCCGCCCGACGTTCCTGCACACGCCTCCCGGTCACGCGCCATTCCCCGAAGCGAGCCTGCTACACTCAGGGCAACCCAAAGCGACCGAGTGCTGCCATGAAAATCCATGTCGAATTCGATCTGACCCCCGCCGAGTTTCGTCAGGCGCTGGGGTTGCCCGATGTCGATGCCTTTCAGCGCGAGATGCTCGCGCGCATTCAGGAACAGATGGAAGCCGGGGTCGAAGGCTACGATCCCTGGAGCCTGATGCAGCCCTTCTTCCAGCAGGGCGTGACCCAGGGGATGAGCCATTTCGGCAACTATCAGCAGATGATGCTCGACCTGCTGCGTCGCGCCGGCACGGCGCGTCCCGCGTCCGATGATTCGTCGGGTGGCGGCGAGAGCAGCGCGTCATCCCGGGAGACGGAGAGCCGTGCCCGGGCCACATCGCGACAGTCGCGCCGCAGCAAGGAGTAATCGAGGCGGTCGGTGCATCCAGGGCCGGCGCCCGGACTTTTTCACCGCTGCCTTTTTGCACTGCAGCAAAAGTGCGCTATTGTCATGTTCACGCCGTTTCCAAAGGGAGGAATGCGTGATGTCACAGGATCCGATGTTCGATGCCTTCACCGATCAGACACAGCGCCTGTTCGAGCCCATGCGCAAGCTCAACGGGCTGATGCTGAACAACCTGGAAAAGCTGACCCAGCACCAGCTCGAGTCCATGAAGCGCTATACCCAGATGGGCACCGAGCGCATGCGGGCGGCGGCGGACGTGCAGAACGCCGACGACATGCGTGATTTCGCCGCGCGTCAGGCCGAGCTGATGAATGAGCTGTCCCGGCAGATGATGGAGGACGCCCAGGCAATGACCGAGCTGAGTCTGGCCTTCCGTTCACAGCTCGAGTCCGCCTTCGGCGAGATGTCCGCGATGGCTACCGAATCGGCCGGCAAGGCCGCCGAGTCGGCCGGCAAGACTGCCGAGAAGGCGGCGCCCACTGCGGCGTCCGGCAGCAAGGACAAGGACAAGGAAAAGGACAGTGCCCAGCCGGCCCGATCCAGCAGCCAGGCGTCGCGTGGCAAGTCGAGCTGATCGCGTCTCGGGGTATCAGGTGTAGCGCCCGGCCCCAGCGGGGCGGGTAGAAGAAGACGGGCGATTCGGGGGCCGCTCAGCGTGGCGTCCGGGTCGTCAGCGTGGGGTGAGGGTGTCGAAGGAGGGGCTATGACCTCGGAGTTGCCCAACGATCTGGATGTGCCGGTCGACCCGGAACTGGCCGCACGGCTGGAGTCCATTGGACAGGATTATCACAGTCTGCTGCAGGAGATGCTGACCCGGATCTGGCCGAGCGATGCGGCGGCCGCCGTGTACAGCGACATGCAACGCAGCCTGCTGGAAGGGATCGAGGCGCTGGCGCAGCGCCCGGATGCCCTGCAGAACACCCAGCAGCAATGGTTCCAGGATCAACTCAGGCTCTGGCAGCAGGCCGTGGGCGACATGAGCGGCGAGCTGGGAGAGCCGGTGGTCCAGCCGGATGCCCGCGACCGTCGCTTTCGGGATGACGCCTGGCAGCGCGATCCCTACTATCGCCACCTCCTGCAGCAGTACCTGCTGTTCTCGCGCTATGTCGACCAGTTGCTGGACGCCGCCGACGGCCTGCCCGAGTCGCGCCGCCAGAACCTGGCCTTCTATGCGCGCCAGATCGTCAGTGCCCTGGCGCCGAGCAACTTCATCGCCACCAATCCCGAGGTGATGCGCCTGACCCAGGAAACCCGCGGTCAGAACCTGGCCGATGGGCTTTCCCGGCTGCGTGACGACCTGGCCAACTCGGCCGAGGGCATCAATGTGGCGATGACCGACCGGGAGGCGTTCGAGGTCGGTGGCAACATCGCCGTCACGCCCGGCGAGGTGGTCTACGAGAATGAGCTGATCCAGCTCATCCAGTACGCGCCGACCACCGAGCAGGTGTTCAAGACGCCGCTGCTGGTGATTCCGCCCTGGATCAACAAGTACTACATTCTCGACCTGCGCAGCGACAACTCGATGATGAAGTGGCTGGTGGATCAGGGCCATACGGTGTTTTTGATCTCCTGGCGCAACCCCGGCCCCGAACAGCGCGACCTGACCTGGGCCGACTACATGCAGTCGGGGCCGATCGCCGCCATGAGCGCGATCGAGCAGGCCTGCGGCGAGAAGTCGGTGAACCTGCTCAGCTACTGCGTGGGGGGCACGCTGGCCGCGACCACGGTGGCCTACCTGACCAGCACCCGGCGTGGCCGCAAGGTGCGCTCGGTGACCTACATGGCCACGCTGCAGGACTTCAGCGATCCCGGCGAGATCGGCGTTTTCATCAACGAGCCCGTGCTGGACGGCATCGAACGCCAGCTGGAGGCCGATGGCTACCTCGACGGCCGGGTGATGGCCTTCAGCTTCAACCTGCTGCGCGAAAATGACCTGTTCTGGTCCTTCTACGTCAACAACTACCTCAAGGGCGAGACACCGGCCGCCTTCGACCTGCTCTACTGGAACACCGACGGCACCAACCTGCCGGCGGCGACTCACGGCTGGTATCTGCGTCACATGTATCTGGACAATCGCCTGATCGAGCCCGGCGGCATTGAACTCGACGGAGTCCGGATCGATCTGCGCAAGATCGCCACGCCCAGCTATTTCGTGTCGGCGCGCGACGACCATATCGCCAAGTGGACCTCCACCTACTACGGCACCCGCTACCCCAAGGGGCCGGTGACCTTCGTCCTCGGCGGTTCCGGCCATATTGCCGGCATCGTCAACCCGCCGAGTCGCAACAAGTACGGTTACTGGACCAACGATTCCCTGCCGGACACGCCGGAAGAGTGGTTCGCGGGAGCCGAGGCGCAGGAAGGGTCCTGGTGGCCTCACTGGCAGGCCTGGATGACCGACAACAAGTTCGCGGACCCCGAGCGCATGGTGGCGGCCCGTCAGCCCGGCGAGGGTGAGCTCGCGCCCATCGAGCCGGCGCCCGGGCGCTACGTGAAGCAGAGCATCCCCGAGGTGCTGGCCGAGCAGGGCGTCGGCGACTGACGCCGAGGCTTGCGAGCACGCGACGCCCGCCCCCGTCATTGACGTCGGCGGGCGTCGTGCGTTCGGGCCTCGTCGAGCATGGCGATCATCGAGCCCGCCGCGTTGGACAGGGTCCGGCTCTTGTGGAACAGGTAGCCCAGCGGCCGTTCGATGGGACGGTGCGGAATCGGCAGCACGTGCAGGTCGTCGTCGATCATCGAGGCCGGCAGCACGCTCCAGCCCAGGCCGATGGCGACCATCATCTTCAGCGTTTCCAGATAGTTGGTCGACAGCGCCACGCGGACCTGCAGCCCCTCGCGGGCGAAGGTCTCGACGACGATGCCGCGGGTGAAAGTCAGCGGGCCCGGCAGCACGGCATCATGATCGGTGAGGGCGGTCAGCGGCAGCGAGGTGCGCTCGGCCAGAGGGTGATCCTTGCCGCAGACGAAGTGGAGCGTGTCGATCCACACCGGCACCACGGTCAGCCGCGGGTCGGGCGAGGGGGCCAGGGTCACCACGGCCAGCTCCAGCTCGCCGTCCAGCACGCCCTGGTAGGCCTGTTCCGAGTCCAGAAAGCGCAGGTCCAGGCGTACGTCCGGGTGGGCCCGGGTATAGGTCTTGAGTAGCGGCGGCAGGCGATGCAGCCCGATATGGTGACTGGTGGCCAGCGTCAGGCTGCCGCCGATATCGCCGGACAGATTGGCCAGCGCCCGGCGGCTGTCGTCCACCATCACCAGAATCTCGCGGGCCCGGGGCAGCAACAGCCGACCGGCTTCTGTCAGGGTGACGCGCCGGCCGATGCGATCGAACAGCCGCGAGCCGACCTGATCCTCGAGGGCGGCGATGCGCTTGCTGACCGCCGGTTGGGTGAGAAACAGGGATTCGGCCGCCAGCGAGAAGGATTCCCGGTCGGCGACGGCGACGAAGGCCTGCAGGCTTTGCGTATCCATGACGACTCTCTTTTTCCTATTCCGCTATGGAATGCAAAGAATAAATAACATGAATTGCTTTCATGCGGGCAACTTCTTAGTCTGTGAGCACAGACAAGGCATGCCGACATGCCGCCGACGCCGGCCCGGCCGGCCCCGTGATGCAAGGCTCATCGAGCACGCTGGAGGAGATCCATGGCAGGTCAGACCCTTTACGACAAATTGTGGTCGCAGCATCTGGTCAAACAGCGCGACGACGGCAGCGCGCTGATCTACATCGACCGTCACCTGCTGCACGAGGTGACCTCGCCGCAGGCTTTCGAGGGGCTGCGTCTGGCCGGTCGCAAGCCGTGGCGCCTCGACGCCAACCTGGCTACCCCGGACCACAACGTGCCGACCACCGTGCTCGAGCGCTCCGAGGGCAACGCCGGCATCAAGGACCCGGTGTCGCTGATCCAGGTCCAGACCCTCGACGACAACTGCGAGAGCTTCGGCATCGAGGAGTTCCGCATCAATGACGCCCGCCAGGGCATCGTCCACGTGGTCGGCCCCGAGCAGGGTGCCACGCTGCCCGGCATGACCGTGGTCTGCGGCGACTCGCACACCGCCACCCATGGCGCCTTCGCGGCGCTCGCCCACGGCATCGGCACCTCCGAGGTCGAGCACGTGCTGGCCACCCAGTGCCTGATCGCCCAGAAGATGAAGAACTTGCGCGTGCGCGTCGAGGGCGAACTGGGCGAGGGCGTCACTGCCAAGGATATCGTGCTGGCGGTGATCGGCCTCATCGGCACCGCCGGCGGCACCGGCTATGCCATCGAGTTCGCCGGCAGCGCGATCCGCGGCCTGTCGATGGAAGGGCGCATGACCCTGTGCAACATGGCCATCGAGGCCGGGGCCCGCGTCGGCCTGGTGGGCGTCGACGACACCACCATCGAGTACCTGCGCGAGCGCCCCTTCGCCCCCGCCGCCGACATCTGGGATGCCGCCGTGGCCGACTGGCGCGAACTGGTCTCCGACGCGGATGCCGTGTTCGACAAGGAGGTGGTGCTCGACGCCGCGGAGATCGCCCCGCAGGTGACCTGGGGCACCAGCCCCGAGATGGTGGCGCCGGTGACCGGTGAAGTGCCCGACCCCGCCGCGGAGGGCGATGAAACCGTGCGCGGCGGCATTTCCCGGGCGCTGGAGTACATGGGCCTCGCGCCGCGTCAGAAGATCACCGACATCCGTCTCGACAAGGTGTTCATCGGCTCGTGCACCAACTCGCGCATCGAGGACCTGCGCGAGGCGGCCCGGGTGGCACGCGGCGGCAAGGTGGCCGACTCGGTCAAGCTGGCGATGGTGGTGCCGGGCTCGGGGCTGGTCAAGCGCCAGGCCGAGGCCGAGGGGCTCGACAAGGTCTTCATCGAGGCCGGCTTCGAATGGCGCGAGCCGGGCTGCTCGATGTGCCTGGCGATGAATGCCGACAAGCTGGAACCGGGCGAGCACTGTGCCTCGACCTCGAACCGCAACTTCGAGGGGCGCCAGGGCTACGGCGGTCGCACGCACCTGGTCAGCCCGGCGATGGCCGCCGCCGCCGCCCTGGCCGGGCACTTCGTCGATGTTCGTGAATTCAACCGTCAGCCCGAGGAGGCCTGAGCCATGCACGCACTGAAACAGCACCAGGGCCTGGTGGCGCCGCTCGACCGGGCCAACGTCGACACCGACCTGATCATCCCCAAGCAGTTCCTGAAGTCGATCAAGCGCACCGGCTTCGGCCCCAACCTGTTCGACGAGCTGCGCTATCTCGACGAGGGCTACCCGGGGCAGGACGCCAGCCAGCGTCCGCTCAATCCCGATTTCGTCCTCAACCAGCCGCGCTATCAGGGCGCCAGCGTGCTGCTGGCCCGGCGCAACTTCGGCTGCGGCAGCTCCCGCGAGCATGCCCCCTGGGCGCTCGAGGACTTCGGCTTCCGGGTGGTCATCGCGCCCAGCTTCGCCGACATCTTCTACAACAACGCGTTCAAGAACGGCATCCTGCTGATCACCCTCGACGAGGCCACCGTCGAGCGGCTGTTCCAGGAGGTCGAGGCTACCGAGGGCTACCGGCTCGACGTCGACCTCGAGGCGCAGACCGTGACCACGCCGAGCGGCGAGGTGCTGTCCTTCGAGATCGACGCCTTCCGCAAGCACTGCCTGCTCAACGGTCTCGATGATATCGGGCTGACCCTGCAGCATGAGGACGCGATCCGCGAATTCGAGCAAACGCATCGGCAGAAGCGCCCTTGGCTGTTCCGCCAGGCTGGGTGATTCGGCTTGCGGACAACCGTAAGACGCAAGGGGGCGTCGATGACAAGGTGAAGCGAGGGTCTTTTGCCAAGGATGGCAAAAGTAGCGCCCAAGGACGGGTTCATAGCGCCCTCGCGAAACCTTGCCATCGAGAAAGCCCACTTCAATTGCCGAGTCTGTAGCAGTGTTGACTAAATAACCACAACGCTGGACGCCAACAGGGACGCCGCCTTCGTGCGGCCGCGCAGGGACAGCGCCCCATTCGCGACACTTCGGCCCGCCAGGGCCGACGCCACTCAGGAAACACGCATGAGCCGCAAGATTCTCGTTCTGCCGGGCGACGGTATCGGCCCGGAAATCACCGCCGAGGCGGTCAAGGTCCTCGAAGCCTGCCGTGAGCAGGGCCTCGATGTCGCCCTCGAGGAGGGCCTGGTCGGCGGCGCCGGCTATGATGCCCACGGCGAACCGCTGCCGGCCGAGACGCTGGACAAGGCGAAGGCCGCCGACGCCATCCTGCTGGGCGCCGTGGGCGGTCCCAAGTGGGACAAGCTCGAGGACATCAGCAAGCGTCCCGAGAAGGGCTTGCTGGGCCTGCGCAAGGAGCTCAACCTGTTCGGCAACCTGCGCCCGGCGCTGCTCTATCCGCAGCTCGCCGAGGCCTCGAGCCTCAAGCCGGAGGTGGTCTCGGGGCTCGATATCATGATCGTCCGCGAGCTGACGGGGGGCATCTACTTCGGTCAGCCGCGGGGCATCGAGGAGCGTGACGGCCAGCGCGTCGGCTACAACACCTACGTCTATTCGGAAGCCGAGATCGAGCGCATCGGTCGCGTGGCCTTCGAGATGGCCCGGAAGCGCGGCAAGAAGCTGTGCTCGGTCGACAAGGCCAACGTGCTCGAGGTCACCATGCTCTGGCGCGAGGTGATCGAGCGTCTGGCCGCGGAGTACCCGGACGTCGAGCTCTCGCACATGTACGTCGACAACGCCGCCATGCAGCTGGTGCGCGCACCCAAGCAGTTCGACGTCATCGTCACCGGCAACATGTTCGGCGATATCCTCTCCGACGCGGCGGCGATGCTGACCGGCTCGATCGGCATGCTGCCGTCGGCCTCGCTCAACGAGCAGGGGCAGGGCATGTACGAGCCGTGCCACGGCAGTGCGCCGGACATCGCCGGCCAGGGCAAGGCCAACCCGCTGGCCACCATCCTTTCGGTGGCCATGCTGCTGCGCTACTCGCTCGGCGAGCCGGCGCTGGCCGAGCGCATCGAGCGTGCCGTGGGCAAGGTGCTCGACGACGGCCTGCGCACCGCCGATATTGCCTATGAAGGCACGCGTCAGGTCAGTACCGTCGAAATGGGCGATGCCGTGGTCGCCGCCTTCCGGCAGGTCTGATGGCGGCAGCGAGCAGGGCAATCGCCGTTGGCTCTGACGAGGGCGCCGGGGGCAGGTTGAAGAGGGGGGGCCTACGCCATGGAGGGCGTAGGTAGCGCCTATGGAGGGGTTTACAGCGCCCTCTCGCAAATCTGCCGACGGATCAGCTCGAGTCATGTTGCAGCTATCTGCAATAGCCCTTCGGCAGCGAGTCGATCGCAAGCATAGCGAAAGATTATCTGTTACCATGCCTTTCACTTATCCCGGTTCACGGGGCAACCCCAGAACGTCAGGAGGACAGTTTCATGTTGAAAGTCGGTTTTGTCGGATGGCGGGGCATGGTCGGTTCCGTGCTCATGCATCGCATGCGCGAGGCCAATGATTTCGCCGGTATCGAGCCGATCTTCTTCACCACCTCCCAGGTCGGCCAGCCCGGCCCGGACGTGGGTGTCGAGGTGCCGCCGCTCAAGGACGCCTTCGACATCGAGGCGCTCAAGGCCCTCGACGTCGTCGTCACCTGCCAGGGCGGCGACTACACCGAGAAGGTCTACCAGCCGCTGCGCGAGTCCGGCTGGAAGGGCTACTGGCTGGACGCCGCCAGCACCCTGCGCATGAGCGACGACGCGACCATCGTGCTCGACCCGGTCAACCGCCACGTGATCGACGCCCAGCTGGCCCGGGGTACCAGGACCTTCGTCGGCGGCAACTGCACGGTCAGCCTGATGCTGATGGGCCTGGGCGGCCTGTTCGAGGCCGACCTGATCGAGTGGATGACCTCGATGACCTACCAGGCGGCCTCGGGCTCCGGCGCCAAGCACATGCGCGAGCTGCTCAACCAGATGGGCTCGCTGCGCGATGCCGTGGCCACCGAGCTTGCCGACCCGGCCAGCGCGATCCTCGACATCGATCGCAAGGTCTCCGCGGCGATGCGCGGTGACGGCTTCCCGATCGACAACTTCGGGGCGCCGCTTGCCGGCGGGCTGCTGCCGTGGATCGACAAGCCGATGGAGAACGGCCAGAGCAAGGAAGAGTGGAAGGGGGGCGTCGAGACCAACAAGATCCTGGGTCACGGCGACAACCCGATTCCCATCGATGGGCTCTGCGTACGCATCGGCGCCATGCGCTCGCACAGCCAGGCCTTCACCATCAAGCTCAAGAAGGACGTGCCGATCGACGAGATCGAGGATCGCATCGCCCGGCACAACGACTGGGTCAAGGTGATTCCCAACGACAAGGAAGCCACCCTGCGCGAGCTCACGCCCGCTGCGGTGACCGGCACCATGAACGTGCCGGTGGGGCGCCTGCGCAAGCTGGCGATGGGCGGTGAGTACCTGACCGCCTTCTCGGTGGGCGACCAGCTGTTGTGGGGGGCTGCCGAGCCGCTCAAGCGCATGCTGGCGATCCTGCGCGAATCGCGGTGAAGCTGCCCGTTGCATCGGGCCGATGAACGCATCGAACGCCTCCTTCGGGAGGCGTTTGCGTTTCCGGAGAAGAAAATCGGCCGGTTTCCTGCGTTGTCGAGGCGTTTGCCGCGGCCGCGACATGATAATGATAAAGTGGCACAACGCTGATTCTCGATAATGACGTCGCTTCATGCCGAAAGCGGCGCACCAGGCGTGGGGAACATGATGAGACGTGTATTTTCCTGGGGGGCGCTGGCCGGTCTGGCGGTGGTCAGCCCCGTGACCCTGGCGCTGGGCCTCGGGGCGCCGCAGGTGGCGTCCACGCTTGATGCGCCGCTTCAGGCGCGCCTGCCGTTGACCGGCCTGGGGGGTATCGATCCATCGCTGATCCGGGTCCACATCGCCGATCAGGCCGCCTTTGCCGAGGCCGGGATCCCGCGTACGACACTGGTCGAGAGCATTGCCACGACGATTGCCCGCAAAGCCGGGAGGCCGGCGGTGGTGCTGTCGACACAGCAGCCTGTCCGGGAGCCCTATCTTGATTTTCTGGTGACCCTGGTGTGGCCGGGTGGGCAGCAGCAGCGCGAGGTGACCCTGCTGCTGGACCCGCCGGGCTACGCGAGCATGCCGGCACTGCAGCCGTCGCCGAATGCGACGACGGCCACCGCAAATGCCGAGCCTGCTGCGTCCCGTGCAGCGCCGGCCGAGTCCGCCACGCCGCCTTCGCGGCTGACCGTGGCCCCCGGCGATACCCTGTGGCAACTGGCCGGCCGGGTGCGACCGGACGGGGCGAGCATGGAGCAGACCCTGCTCGCGCTTCAGCAGGCCAATCCCGAGGCCTTCGTTGATGGCAACATCAATGCGCTGCGGGTCGGCGCAACGCTGGACGTGCCCTCGGCCCGCGTCATCCTCGGGCGTGCGCCGGAAGCCGCCGACCGCCGCGTGCGCGAACAGAATCGCCAGTGGCAGGGAAGCAGGGAGGCGATGGCCACGACCACCGGCCAGGCCGGTGCAGCGGACGGCAATTCCCGGGGGGAGACGCCGGGCGAGGCGCGTCGCCTCCAGGTACTCAGCGACCGGGAGCTGGGCGCGACGCCTCCGGAGCCGGTGCTTTCCACGACCAGTGTCGATACAGCACGGCGGCTGGCTCGAGAGGCGCGACTGGGCACGCTCGAATCGCGCCTGCGCACGACGCAACAGCAGCTCGCCGACGCCCGGGCCCAGCGCCGCGAACTCGCCGACCAGCTGGCGGCATTGGGCAACCAGTTGTCCGCCCTGCGTGAACAGCTGGACTCACGGGCCGCGGCACCGGAGAGTCGGGCCGTGGCAAAGCCTGTCTCGACACCCGAAGCGCTGCCGGCATCCCGAAAGTCCGAGGCGCCGTCGGCATCGCCGGGCTGGTTGAGCCGCCTGCGTGACGTCGCGCCGTGGCTGGGCGGTGGAGCCGTCCTGCTGCTGCTCGCCGCCCTGGCGGTTCTGCGGCGTCGTGCACGTCGGGACGCCCGTGACGAGTCCTGGTCGATGCCCTTTCCTGCACAACGTTCAGCAGCGGCGTTCGCGCCGGTTGACGATGGCTCGTCGACGGAAGACGTGGCCGACGCCCCGGTGTCGGACGACACGCAAAGCGAGACACTGCGCGCCGAAGTCATCAATGAGGCCGATATCTACATGGCCTACGGCCGCTATGACGAAGCCCGGGAGTCCCTGCAGGACATGCTGTCTCGCGCCCCCGAGCGCCATGACTTGCGCCTGAAACTGCTGGCCGCACTGGTAGCGTTGGGGGATCGCCCGGCGGCGACCCGGGAGGCACAGCGGCTGCAGCGTGACGGCGATGAAACCCAGCGCCGGGAAGCCCGGGCGCTGCTGGCCCGTGTCGCCCCGGGGGACGGTGCTGCCTTCTCTGACGCCGACCCCGAGGAACGCGAGCCGGAGACGGCCACCGGGCCGGAAGCTGAAGAGTGGCTGGCCGATGCCGTCTCGGCGGCGTCGACTTCTGCCGAGCCCGAGCCCGAGCCCGAGCCCGAGCCCGAGCCCGAGCCCGAGCCCGAGCCCGAGCCCGAGCCCGAGCCCGAGCCCGAGCCCGAACGAAAGCCGTGTGAGCGGCGAGAGGCAGGGCGACGAGTTGGTGATCGATTACGAACCGCCACGCCTCGATCCGGAGGCGGTAACGGATCGGGAGCCACACCTGGAGCTGCCGGTCGTCGATTTCTCGCCGGATGAGACGGATGCGACCGAGGGGAAAGCGGACGCGACCGAGGCCGCCGACGCGGAAGACGCGGGCTGGGTGCTCGAGGAGGTGGCGTTCGATCCGCTCGATCTGGATAATGACCGCTCCATGGCCCCCGCGCCGGCGAGCGGCTCCCGCTTGCGGCATCGGCACGATGAAGCCTGATTCGGTCTGACGCGAGCAAGGCAGCCGGCGACGGGGGCAGTGAGCGAACACCATGGCCCGCGAGCGAGCCCCGATGGGCGGGCTCCGGGTCGATGAATCACGAGCCGTGGTGGACATGCCCCTTTTCGAGTTCCTCGACGAAAAACACCCGCTGACCGGCCGTCTCGCCATGGCGGTCGAATATGACGGGACCGGCTACTGCGGCTGGCAGCGTCTCAAGCACGCCCCATCGGTGCAGGAGGCGCTGGAAACCGCGCTGGGCCGGGTGGCCAGCGCCCCGGTGCGGGTACTGTGCAGCGGTCGCACCGACTCCGGGGTGCATGCCACCCGGCAAATCGTGCACTTCGATTCGCCGGTACCCCGCAGCGAGAAGGCCTGGGTATTCGGTGCCAACGCCAATCTGCCGCGTGATATCGCGGTGCGCTGGGTCAAGCCGGTGCCCGATGACTTCCACGCGCGCTTTCTGGCCCTGGCGCGGCGCTACCGCTACCTGATTCTCAACCAGCCCAGCCGCCCGGTGCTCGAGCGCGCCAACGCCACCTGGTGCCGCGAGCCGCTGGACGCGCCCCGCATGCACGCCGCCGCCCAGACGCTGGTCGGCGAGCATGACTTCTCCAGCTTTCGCGCGGCGGGGTGTCAGTCGAAATCGCCGACCCGCCATGTGCATTTCATCGAGGTCAACCGCTACGGGCCGCTGATCGCCATCGACATTCAGGCCAATGCTTTCCTGCACCACATGATCCGCAACATCGCCGGGGCGCTGGTGTCGGTGGGGCGCGGTGACCGGGGCGAGGGCTATCTCGCCGAGTTGCTGGCCATGCGCGACCGGGCACGCGGCGATGTCACCGCGCCGGGCTGCGGACTGCATTTCGTCGATTCCGTCTACGATGAGCGCTTCGATCTGCCCCGGGAGCCGCTGGGTCCCAACCTGCTGGCCTTTCTCGGCGAGTGGACCGGCGAACGCCCCTTGCCGGACACGCCGATGGTCCGCTACCGCCGCGGCGAGGCCGGAGCCCGGCATCCGGCGGCGGTCGCCAACGGCGCCGGCTGACGCCGCTTACCCCAGCAAGGAGAGTCGACATGCCGCGAACCCGTATCAAGATCTGTGGTCTCACCCGCGAAGAGGACGTCGATGTCGCGGTCGACGCCGGCGCCGATGCCCTGGGCTTCGTGCTCTGGCCGGGCAGCTCGCGGGCCGTCGATATCGATCGCCTGGCCCATCTCGCGGCCCGGGTGCCGGCCTTCGTGACCCGAGTGGGGCTGTTTGTCGACCAGGACCCGGCGTTCGTCGAACGCTGCGCTCCCTGGCTGGATCTGATCCAGTATCACGGCGACGAGACGCCAGAGCAGTGCCGCCGCTCGCCGCGCGACTGGATCAAGGCGTTGCGCATGCGCGACGATATCGACCTGCCGGCCGCCGCTGCGGCCTATCGCGAGGCTCGGGCGCTGCTGCTCGACGCCTACAAGCCGGGCGTGCCGGGCGGGACCGGCGAGGTCTTCGACTGGTCGCGGATCCCCGCAAGCCTGGCAAAACCTGTTATCCTCGCCGGAGGCCTCGGCCCGCACAATGTCGGCGAGGCGATACGCACGGTGCGCCCCTTTGCCGTCGACGTCTCGGGTGGCGTCGAGCGCGAGCGGGGCGCCAAGGATCCCGCCAAGCTTCGTGCGTTCATTCACCAAGTGACCCTGTCTCAAGACTCTTGAGCCCAAGCGACCCTGTGAGGTGTCTTTCGTGACCAAGTTCAGCGACCTGACCCGACTGCCCGATGCCCGCGGCCACTTCGGCCCGTACGGCGGCCGGTTCGTATCGGAGACCCTGAGCTTCGCGCTGGAAGAGCTGGAGAAGGCCTACCAGAGCCTTCGCGACGACCCGGACTTCCAGGCGGAATTCGACCGTGACCTGGCGACCTACGTGGGCCGCCCGTCTCCGCTGTATCACGCTGAACGATGGTCCCGTCAGCTCGGTGGCGCGCAGATCTGGCTCAAGCGCGAGGATCTCAACCACACCGGCGCGCACAAGGTGAACAACACCATTGGTCAGGCGTTGCTGGCCAAGAAGAGCGGCAAGCCGCGGGTGATCGCCGAAACCGGCGCCGGCCAGCACGGCGTGGCCACCGCCACCGTCGCCGCGCGCCTGGGCCTGCAGTGCGACGTCTACATGGGCGCCGAGGATGTCGAGCGCCAGAAGCTCAACGTCTACCGCATGCGCCTGCTCGGCGCCAACGTGATCCCCGTGGAGTCCGGCTCGCGGACCCTCAAGGACGCCATGAACGAGGCGCTGCGCGACTGGGTCACCAACGTCGACGACACCTTCTACATCATCGGCACCGTGGCCGGGCCGCATCCCTACCCGATGCTGGTGCGTGACTTCAACGCCGTGGTCGGCCGCGAGGCGCGCGAGCAGTCTCTGGTGCAGATCGGGCGGTTGCCCGATGCCCTGGTGGCCTGTGTCGGCGGCGGCTCCAACGCCATGGGGCTGTTCTACCCGTTCGTCGAGGACGAGGACGTGGTCATGTACGGCGTCGAGGCCGGTGGCGACGGGGTCGAGACCGGCCGCCACGCCGCACCGCTCACCGCCAATGCGCCGCGTGGGGTGCTGCACGGCAATCGCACCTATCTGATGTCCGACGAGGGCGGCCAGGTGACCGACACGCACTCCATCTCGGCCGGGCTCGACTACCCGGGAGTGGGCCCCGAGCACGCCCTGTGGAAGGACGTCGGGCGCGTCCAGTACGTGGCCGCCAACGACGACAAGGTGCTCGAGGCATTCCGCGAGCTGACCCGGATGGAGGGCATCATGCCCGCCCTGGAGTCGGCGCACGCCCTGGCGCATGCCAAGGTGCTGGCGCCCACGATGCGTCCCGACCAGCACATTGTCGTCAATCTCTCCGGGCGCGGCGACAAGGATATCCTGACCGTCGCCAAGATCGACGGCGTCGAATTCTGAGAGGGTTAGCATGAACCGTATCGACCAACGTTTTGCGGCCCTCAAGGAGCAGGGCCGTACCGCATTGATTCCCTACATCACCGCCGGCGATCCGGCGCCTGCGCACACCGCCGGGCTGATGCACGCCCTGGTCGAGTCCGGGGCCGACATCATCGAGCTGGGCGTGCCGTTCTCGGACCCGATGGCCGACGGCCCGGTGATCCAGAAGGCCTGCGAGCGGGCGCTGCGTCACCATACGCGCCTGACCGATGTCTTCGAGATGGTGCGCGAGTTCCGGCGTGGCGACGCCGAGACGCCGGTGGTGCTGATGGGCTATCTCAATCCTGTCGAGCGTTTCGGTTATGAACGCTTTGCCGAGCAGGCCGCCGCCGCCGGAGTCGACGGGGTGCTGGCGGTGGACATGCCGCCCGAGGAGGCCGACGAGCTGGCGCCGCTGTTCAAGGCGCACGGCCTTCAGGCGATCTTCCTGGTCGCCCCTACCACCTCGCGTGCGCGTGCCGCTACAATATGCGACCACGGTGAAGGGTACCTGTACTACGTGTCCCTGAAAGGGGTCACCGGATCCGCCTCGCTGGATGTCGATGCCGTCAGCGAACAGCTCGACGGCCTGCGCGAGCTGACCGAACTGCCGCTGTGCGTGGGCTTCGGCATCCGTGACGGTGCCTCGGCCGCCGCGGTGGGCCGCATTGCCGACGGCGTGATCGTCGGCAGCGCACTGGTGTCGCGTATCGCCGAGCATGCCGAGCAGCCCGAGCAGATCCCCGATGCGCTGAAGCGCGTGCTTGGCGAGATGCGCCAGGCGCTGGACGCGTGAACGCAGACCCTTCGTAACCAACTCGTCGGGCCCGGTACGCCTGTCCGGGCCCTTGACCGCAGCAGAACGGATAACCTCTGACCATGAGCTGGCTAGACAAGATCGTGCCGTCCATGGGACGCATTCAGCGCAAGGACCGGCGTACCAGCGTGCCGGACGGCCTGTGGCGCAAGTGTCCCAAGTGCGACGGGGTGCTCTATCTCCCCGAGCTGGAGAAACACCAGAACGTCTGCCCCAAGTGCGACCATCACCTGCGCCTCACGGCCCGCAAGCGTCTCGACTGGTTTCTCGATGACGAGGGACGTGAAGAGATCGCCGCCGACCTGCAGCCGGTCGATCGTCTCAAGTTTCGCGATTCCAAGAAGTACAAGGATCGCCTGGCCGCGGCACAGAAGGCCACCGACGAGAACGACGCGCTGATCGCCATGCGCGGCCGGCTCGGCGGCCTGCCGGTGATCGCGGTGGCCTTCGAGTTCACCTTCATGGGCGGCTCGATGGGCGCCGTGGTCGGCGAGAAGTTCGTGCGTGCGGCGACCGCGGCCCTGGAGGAGGGGGTTCCGCTGGTCTGCTTCGCCGCCTCCGGCGGCGCGCGCATGCAGGAGGCCCTGTTCTCGCTGATGCAGATGGCCAAGACCTCGGCGGCGCTCGAAAAGCTCAAGCAGGCAGGGGTGCCCTACATTTCGGTACTCACCGATCCGGTGTTCGGCGGCGTATCGGCGTCACTGGCGATGCTCGGCGATCTCAACGTGGCCGAACCCAATGCCCTGATCGGCTTTGCCGGGCCGCGGGTCATCGAGCAGACCGTGCGCGAGCAGCTGCCGGAAGGCTTCCAGCGCAGCGAGTTCCTGCTCGAGCACGGCACCGTCGACATGATCGTGCACCGTCACGACATGCGCGAGCGGCTCGGCGGCGTGCTGCGCAAGCTGACCGGCTGGCCGGTGGAAGGGGTGCCCGAGTCGGCGGCGGAGGTCGAAGCCGAAGAGCCCGTCGACGCCGAGCCGGCCACGGCGACGGAAGAGGACGAGATGGCGCCGGTGGCCGAGACCCCGGAAACCGCCAGCGACGACACGCCGCGGGACGACCAGCGCTGAATGGACGCATCCGCTCGACTCAATGACTGGCTGAGCCGCCTCGAGCGCCAGCACCCGGTGAGCATCGATCTGGGACTCGAGCGCGTGGCGGTGGTGGCAGAACGCCTGGGGCTGACCGAGCGGCCGATCGCCGGCCGGGTCATCACCGTCGCCGGTACCAACGGTAAGGGCTCCACGGTGGCGATGGTCGAGGCGCTGGCGCGAGCTCACGGCCTGTCGACCGCGACCTATACCTCGCCGCACCTGCTGCGCTACAACGAGCGGCTGCGTTTCGACGGTAGCGAAGCCGAGGATGCCGTGCTCGTCGAGGGCTTCGAGCGCGTCGAGGCGGCCCGTCTGGCGCCGTCGGCGGTGAGCCTGACCTATTTCGAGGCGGGCACGCTGGCAGCGCTGTGGGCGATTGCCGAGCGCCATCCCGACGTGGCGGTTCTCGAGGTCGGGCTGGGTGGGCGGCTCGATGCCACCAACATCATCGACCCCGATGTCGCCGTCATCACCACCGTGGCCCTCGACCATGCCGATTTCCTGGGCAGCGATGTCGAGCTCATCGGCCGCGAGAAGGCCGGTATCCTGCGCCCGGCGCGCCCGGCGGTGCTGGGCCGCGACCTGACCGACAGTGTCTTCCGGGTCGCCGATGAGCTGGGCTGCCCGACCTGGCGGCTGGGTGATGCGATCCGTCGCGGTGACACGGCGTCGGGCTGGCACTGGGAAGGACAGGGCCATCGGGGCGAAGAACTGTCTCTGGCGGCGCTGCCCGATCCGGGCCTGCCGCTCGACAATGCCGCTCTGGCCCTGCAGGCGGTCGCGCTGGCCGCTGTTGCGCTCGACGCCGATGCCTGCCGGCGCGGTCTGGAAAGCGTGTCATTGCCGGGGCGGATGCAGTGGCTGGGCCGCTGGTGTCTGGACGTGGCCCACAACCCCCATGCCGCCACGTATCTGGCGGCGCGCCTGGCCGCGCAGCCCCGCCCGCCGCGGCGCCTCGCCCTGCTGGGCATGCTGGCGGACAAGGATGCGCCGGGCGTGATCGAGGCGCTATCCTCGCAGGTGGATGCCTGGGTGGCCGTCGGCCTCGACGGGCCGCGTGGCCGCAATGGCAAGGAGCTGCGCACGCTGCTCGAGGCCTACGGGCAGACGGTGGTGCACGTGGCGGAGACGCCGCGGGAGGGCGCCGACTGGCTGTCGTCCCGGCTGGCTGCCGAGGAGCAGGCGCTGGTCTGCGGTTCCTTCCTGACTGTCGCCGATGTCCTGGCGTGGCACGAAGACCGGGGGCAGGGACGCTGCCCGTCATGAGGTGAGGCCCGCAACCGGGCCGCGAGGAGGGAGGCATGAAGTACGGAATGCGCGAGCGTGTCAGCGGGGCCGTCATCCTGCTGGCACTGGGGGTCATCTTCATTCCGATGCTCTTCGATGAGCCACCGGCACGCGACCCGCGTCCGGAACCGGCCCTGTCCATCGAGCAGCCCGTCGAGGTCGAGCAGGCCCCGGTGGCCGAGCCGGCGCCGCCGTCGAGCCTGGGTCAGATCCAATCTCCGCAGGCCGGTGGCGAGCCGGCGCCAGCGCCGTCCACGGCCGCCGACAATGACAAGGCATCGCCGGCAAGCACCGGGGGTGAATCTGATGCCGGCGCCGGTAGCGGCGACAAGCCCGACCCGATCGCCGAACTGGCGCGCAATGCCCAGGTTCACCAGCAACCGGCAGCCGGCGAGCCGGCTGCCGAACCCGAGAAGCGCGAGCCGGCGCCACGAGCCGGCGAGTGGGCGGTCCAGGTGGGCAGCTTCGGCGAGCCGGGCAACGCCGAGCGGCTCGAGAAGAAGCTCGATGCCCAGGGCTTCAACGCCTATCGCCGTCCGCGCGACAACAATCTGACTTCCGTGTATGTCGGCCCCTTCGCCACATCCGAGGCGGGTGAAAAGGCGCGCACCGAGCTCAAGGAGAAGGTCAATCTCCAGGGCCTGCTGATCCGCATCCAGGAGGATGAATGACCCTGACCTGGTTGGACTGGGTCTTTCTGGCGGTCCTCGGTGCCTCGATGCTGGCCGGCTTTTTGCGCGGGCTGGTGCGCGAGGCACTGGGGCTGGGGGCATGGGTCGCGGCGCTGCTGGCTTCCCGCTGGCTGGCGCCGCCGGTCGCCGAGCAGCTGGGCGGCTGGATCGATTCTCCGGATATCCGCCTGATCGTGGCCTTCGTGGTCGTGATCTTCGGCGTGGTCCTGGCCTGTGGCGTGGTCATCCGCGGCGTACAGGCGGCCGTCGAGTGGGTGGGCATGGGCTTTTTCAACCGTATCGCCGGGGCCGGTTTCGGCCTGCTGCGTGGCGGGGCGATCCTGGTGCTGGCGACGGTGCTGATCAGCCTGACGCCCCTGATGCAGCTGCAGGCCTGGCAGCAGGCGCGGTTGCGGCCCACCTTCGAGTCGTTGCGTGACCAGGCCATGGCGCGATTCAGCGACTGGCAGCAGCGCCACCCCCAAAAGCTGGATGAATGGCGGACGTTTTCCCTGCCGGAGGGGCTGTCCGGCGGCGCGACCCGCGCCGAATCACTGTTATCGACCGGTGCCGGCGACGGCACCTCAAGTCCATCGCAAGCGAGGTAAGGCGGAATGTGCGGTATTGTGGGCCTCATGGCCACTCAGCCGGTCAATCAGGCGCTCTATGATGCGTTGACGGTGCTCCAGCACCGGGGGCAGGACGCCGCCGGAATGATGACCTGGCACGAGGGACGCTTTCTGCTGCGCAAGAGCAATGGACTGGTGCGCGACGTCTTTCACACGCGTCACATGACGCGTCTCAAGGGCCACCTGGGCATCGGTCACGTGCGTTACCCCACGGCCGGCTCCGCCAGCGAGGCGGAGTCCCAGCCGTTCTACGTCAACTCTCCCTACGGGCTGGCGCTGGCGCACAATGGCAATCTCACCAACGCCGATCAGCTCAAGCAGGAGCTCTACTCCACCGACCTGCGCCACATCAACACCAGCTCGGACTCCGAGGTGCTGCTCAACGTCTTTGCTCACGAACTGGGCAAGCAGGGCCATCATCTCAACCCCGAGGACGTGTTCGATGCCGTGCGTCGTGTCCATCGGCGCTGCCGTGGCGGCTATGCGGCGGTGGCCATGATCAATGGCTTCGGCATGGTGGCGTTCCGTGATCCGCACGGCATCCGTCCGGTGGTATTCGGTACCCGCGAGACGGTGACCGGCCAGGACGTGATGATCGCTTCCGAGTCGGTGGCGCTCGACGTCGGCGGCTTCGAGCTGACGCGTGACCTGGCGCCGGGCGAGGCGATCTTCGTCGATATGGACGGGGTGGTGCATACCCAGCAGTGCGCCGACCGGCCCTCGCTGGTGCCGTGCATCTTCGAGCACGTCTATCTGGCGCGTCCGGACTCGATCCTCGACGGTGCCTACGTCTACGGCACGCGCATGCAGATGGGGCGCAAGCTCGGCGACCGGATCCTTCGCGAGTGGCCGGAGCACGACATCGACGTGGTGATCCCGATCCCCGATACCTCTCGGACCTCGGCGCTGGAGCTCGCCCAGCACCTGGGCGTGACTTATCGCGAAGGCTTCATGAAGAACCGCTACATCGGGCGGACCTTCATCATGCCGGGCCAGACCCAGCGCAAGAAGTCGGTGCGCCAGAAGCTCAATGCCATCGATATCGAGTTCGCCGGCAAGAACGTGCTGCTGGTCGACGACTCGATCGTGCGCGGCACAACCTGCAAGCAGATCATCCAGATGGCCCGCGAGGCCGGTGCCAACAAGGTGTACTTCGCCTCGGCCGCGCCGCCGGTGCGCTACCCCAACGTCTACGGCATCGACATGCCGGCGGCCGGCGAGCTGATCGCCCACGGACGCAGCGAGGTGGAGGTCGGCGAGTTGATCGGCGCCGACCGGATCTTCTACCAGGACCTGGAGGATCTCAAGGCCGCCTGCCGCGAAGTCAATCCGGCACTCGAGCGCTTCGACTGTTCAGTATTCGACGGGCAGTACGTGACCGGTGACATCGACGATGCCTACCTGGCCGCGCTCGAGGCCTCGCGCAACGATGCGGCCAAGACGCAGGATGGCAGCGTGCATGCGGTGGTCGACCTGCACAACGATGTCGAGGACTACGGCTGAGAGGGCCCCACACCATGCAGCAAGACGATTTTCACGCCGACGCCCTGTCGCTGGAGACGCTGGCGGTACGTGCCGGTCACGTCCGCACCGCCGAGCAGGAGCATGGTGAGCCGATCTTCACCACCTCCAGCTTCGTTTATCGCAGCGCCGCCGAGGCGGCGCGCAAGTTCGGCGGCGAGGAGCCGGGCAACATCTACTCGCGCTTCACCAACCCTACGGTGCGGATCTTCGAACAGCGTCTGGCGGCGCTCGAAGGTGGCGAGCGCTGCGTGGCCACCAGCTCGGGTATGGCGGCCATCCTTTCCACGGCCCTGGCGCTGCTGGAAGTGGGTGACGAGATCGTCGCCTCGCGCTCGCTGTTCGGCTCCACGGTCAGCCTGTTCAGCAAGTATCTGGGCAAGTTCGGCATCACCACGCGCTACGTGGAGCTCGGCAATCTCGAGGAGTGGGAGGCGGCGATCACCCCGCGGACCAAGCTGCTGTTCGCCGAGACGCCGTCCAACCCGCTTTCCGAGCTGGTCGACATCGCCGCGCTGGCGGATATCGCCCATCATCACGGGGCCCTGCTGGCGATCGACAACTGCTTTTTGACGCCGGCACTGCAGCGTCCGCTGGCGCTGGGCGCCGATCTGGTGATCCATTCGGCCACCAAGTACCTGGACGGCCAGGGGCGGGCCATCGGCGGCGCCGTTGTCGGGCGCGACAAGGAGCTCGAGGAGGTGTTCGGCGTGGTGCGCACCTGCGGCCCCTGCCTGAGTCCCTTCAATGCCTGGATCTTTCTCAAGGGGCTCGAGACGCTCAGCCTGCGCATGCGCGCCCATTGCGACAACGCCCTGGCGCTGGCCCAGTGGCTCGAGGCGCATCCGGCGGTGGAGCGGGTCCACTACAGCGGCCTCGAGAGCCACCCGCAGTACGCGCTGGCCCGCCAGCAGCAGTCGGGCTTCGGTGCCGTGCTCGGCGTCGAGATTCATGGCGAGCGCGAAGGCGCCTGGGCGGTGATCGACGCCACTCAGCTGATGTCGATCACCGGCAACCTGGGTGACGTGAAGACCACCATCACCCATCCGGCGACCACCACCCACGGGCGACTGTCCGACGAGCAGAAGGCGTCCGCCGGTATCCGCGAGGGGCTGGTCCGCATCGCCGTGGGGCTCGAGGCCCTCGACGATCTCAAGGCGGACCTGGCGCGCGGCCTCGATCGGCTGGTCTGATTACCGGTGCGCGCCTTGAAGTTGTCCGAAACGTCGCCATCTAGGGTGTGAAGTTGAATCCAACCGGATCTAAGGAGACCTCGATGAAGATCCTGATGGTGCTGACGTCCCATGACCGCATGGGTGATACCGGCCACAAGACCGGATTCTGGCTCGAGGAATTCGCCGCGCCCTATTATGTGTTCAAGGATGCCGGCGTCGAGATCACGCTGGCGTCACCCGCTGGCGGCCAACCCCCCGTTGACCCCAACTCCACTCAGGAAGACGCCCTGACCGAGGCGACCCGTCGCTTCGAGGCGGATGAAGACGCGCGCGAGCAGCTGGCCAACACCCGGTCACTGGACTCGGTCAACGCCGAGGATTTCGATGCGGTCTTCTACCCGGGTGGCCACGGCCCGTTATGGGATCTGACCGACAATCCCGACTCCCAGCGCCTGATCCAGGCCTTCCTGGCCGCCGAGAAACCGGTGGCCACGGTCTGCCATGCGCCCACCGTGCTGCTGAACGTGCGCGACGAGGCGGGCAAGCCGATCGTCGAGGGGCGCCGGGTCACCGGTTTCACCAACAGCGAGGAAGCGGCCGTGGGCCTGACCGAGGTGGTGCCGCATCTGCTCGAGGAGGAGCTGGTCAAGCGTGGTGCCCGCTTCGAGCGTAGCGAGGGCGATTTCACCGCCTTTCAGCTGCGCGACGGCCTGCTGATCACCGGTCAGAACCCGGCCTCCAGCGCGCCCACCGCCGAGCTGTTGCTGCAGGTGTTGCGCGGCTGACCGGTACCACCAGGCGCTGGCTTAGGATCGGCCCCGGGAGTCAGGCTCCCGGGGCCGTTTCGTGTCGGGAGGTTGGGCCTCAGTCGATGGCGTCTTTCGTCCGGTAGGTCGCCATGAAACGATGGTCCAGATAGCGCTTGAGCCATAGTGCCGAGCGCCCCCGCCACCACAGGGGGCCGCGTAGCGCCAGTCCGCGGCCGTCGCCGAGATTGAGTATCGACAGGTAACGCTGCTGCGGATGAAAGGATTGCAGGGGCTCGCCGGTCAGCCGGGCCTCCAGGTTGGCCAGCAGCACCGGAGCCTGGCGCACGCCGAACACGCCGAGCTTGGGGTGGGGAGCTGACGTCAGCCAGGCGCAGTCGCCGACGGCGAAGAGACGCGGGTCGTCCGGTGAATGCAGGGTGGGCGTGATCGCCAGCCCCTGATGGGCATCCTGTGGCAGGTCCAGGGTACCGATCAGGTCGGGCGCGACCAGCCCCGTGGCCAGCAGCAGCTGGTCAGCCGCGACCTGGCTGCCGTCGTCCAGATGCAGCGTGCCCGTCTCCCACGCCACGGCCGAGGCGGCCAGCTCCAGCCGGGCCCCGCGTCGCATCAGACGGCGGGCCACCCAGCGCCCGGCACCGCGTGGAGCGTCCGGCAGCAGGCGCTCCTCGCCCCCCACCAGAGTGACGCGTGGCGAGCGACCATAGCGTTCGAACAGGGCCAGCAGGTTGGCGGTGAGCTCGACGCCCGTGGGGCCGCCGCCGATGATCGCCAGCCGGGGCGCGGGGTCGGACGTCGCCAGGGTGCTTTCCAGCTGTTGGCGCAACTGCCAGAGGTGGTGGACCGGCTTGGCCGCCCAGACATCAGGGGCGCCCGACGGGGCGAGGCGTGACGGCCGGTAGACCTCGCTGCCTAGGTTGAGCGACAGCAGATCGTAGGCGAGCGGTTCGTGCCGGGCGAGGTGCAGTTGGCGCTGCCGGCGGTCGATGCGCACGACACGATCCTGCACAACGTCGCCGCCGTGGGCGTGCATCAGGGTCGTCGGGTCGAGGCGATCCTCGTCGTCGCGGTAGTCGCCGCCGAGCATGCCGCTGGCCATGCCCGAGTACCAGAAGGCGCCCGGCGACACGAGGGTAACGTGGGCGCCACGGGCGATGAGCCGGTCGGCGTTCGCCGCCAGATGCAGGTGGGCGTGACCGGCACCGACCAGCACCACTCGAGTGATCTCGTCCATCGGAATGTCCTCGCGGGAGCCTCGCCATCAACCTACCATCCCCCGGCGGCGGGAGGGGATTTTCGTGAATCGAACGCGGAAAACATTGGTTAGAGGCCTAACGGGCTTGAAATGCCGGGTCGTCGGCCGCAGGACATGGATCGGGTGGCCGCTTCCGGCGCGCCCCGATCCACGCAACGAAAGGAGTCCCGCATGGCCTCGTCAATCATTCCGCAGCCGGGTATCGGAACCTTCCGACTCAAGGGACAGGATGTCATCGACTCGGTGACTTCGGCACTGGCGCTGGGCTACCGGCATGTCGACACGGCGCAGATGTACGACAACGAGGAGGCGGTCGGTGAAGCGATCCGCCGCAGCGGCGTGCCGCGCGACGAGCTGTTCGTGACCACCAAGGTGTGGTGGGATCGTCTGCAGCATGACGCGTTGATCGACAGTCTCGAGGAAAGTGTCCGCAAGCTGGGCGTCGACCATGTGGACCTGGCGCTGATCCACTGGCCGTCGCCCGGTGACGAGGTCGCCATGTCCGAGTATATCGGTGCCCTGGCCGAGGCCCGCGAGCGCGGTCTGACCCGGCACATCGGAGTGTCGAACTTCACGATTGCCCACCTCAACGAGGCCCTGTCGGTGCCCGGCGGTGAGCACATCGTCACCAACCAGATCGAGGTGCACCCCTTCCTGGCTAATCACAAGCTGGCCCGGCACTGCCAGGACAAGGGCCTTCAGGTGACCGGTTACATGCCGCTGGCGGTGGGCAAGGTCATGGACGATCCGGTGTTGCAGCAGATCGCCGCCAATCACGACGCCACGCCCGCCCAGATCGCGCTGGCCTGGGTGGCCGCCCGCGATATCGTGGTCATTCCCTCCTCGACACGCCGCGAGCACCAGCAGGCCAACCTGGCTGCGCTGGACATCACCCTCAGCGACGATGAGATGGCACGTATCGAGACGCTGGATATCGGCGAACGGATCGCCAACCCCGATTTCGCACCCAAGTGGGATACTTGAACGCCTTTGCCGCGTCGGCATGACGACGGGGTCGGCCGAGCCGGCCCCGCTGCGTGTCGCCTGCCGGTCGTGTTGGGTTGTGTCGATGGACATGACAGAATGCGCGCTTTTCCCGGATAGGAGAGGCCGTGTTGTCTCCACTGGCTCGTCAACTCTGGCGACAGACCTGGCCGATGGCGGTCGGGGTGCTGTCCCTGCTGGGCTTCCAACTGGTCGATAGTGCCTTCATCGCGCGGCTGGGCACGGCACCACTGGCAGCGCAGTCCTTCACCTTCCCGCTGTCGTTTCTGATCATCGGCGTTCAGGTCGGTATCGGCATCGCCATCGCCGCCCTGATCTCTCGTGCGCTGGGCGCCGGCGAATCGGAAAGGGCCCGGCGTCTGGGCGCGCTGGTGTTGCTCGGCGGAAGCGCCCTGATCGCCTGCCTGGTGGTGGGGTTGCATGTCGCCCAGACGCCGCTGTTCCGCCAGCTCGGTGCGCGCCCGGCGCTGCTGCCGCTGATTCGCGACTACTGGACCCCCCAGCTGCTGGCGGCCTGGTTGGGCGCCGTGCTGTATTTCGGCTACAGCCTGTTTCGGGCGCACGGCGATACCCGCCTGCCGGGCAAGCTGATGGTGCTGACCAGCCTGCTCAACCTGCTGCTCGACCCCCTGCTGATCTTCGGTGTCGGCCCCTGGGCGGGGCTGGGGCTGCCCGGGGCGGCCTGGGCCACCAGCCTGGCCTTCGGCAGCGGGCTGGCCATCGTCGGCTGGCGCCTGGGCGGTTCCGGCTGGCTGACCGGCAAGGGGCTCGTGGCCGAGGCGCGCCAGTCGACGCGGCCCTTCCTGGCCATTGCCATGCCGGCCATGATCAGCCAGCTGATGCCGCCGCTGGCGGCCATGCTGGCCACGGCGGTGGTCGCCACGCTGGGCGAGGAGAGAGTCGCGGCCTGGGGGCTGGCCAGCCGGCTGGAGACCGTGTCGCTGATGGTGGTGCTGGCGCTGACCATGTCGCTGCCGCCCTGGCTCGGGCGCTGCTACGGGGCGGGGCACTGGCAGGAGATCCGCCGGCTGATGGCGCTGGCCTTCCGGGTCGTGGTGGTCTGGCAGCTGGCGCTGGGCGTAGTCATGGCGCTGCTGGCCCCGTGGTTGGCCGCCGTGCTGTCGGGCAATCCCGAGGTGCGCGACGGGCTTGAGGCGTTGATCCGGGCCCTGCTGCCCAGCTATGCGCTGCTCGGCGTATGCATGGTCGTGGTGTCCGCCGCCAATGCCCTGGGCTGGCCGCTGCGGGCCATGCTGATGTCGGCGGCTAGGCTGTTCGTCTGCTACCTGCCTTGCCTGTGGCTGGGCACGCAATGGGGCGGCGACATCGTCGGCACGGCCTGGGGGGCGGCGTTGGGCAACCTGCTGGCAGGCGCGCTGGCCTATGCGCTGTTCCGGCACTCGCTGGGCGAGCGGGGAAAGGTAGTGGAAAGTGCTGTATAAAGACGTTTTGTTTTTATGTTCACCTGAAGTGGTGGTGAAAATTATTGCTATGAGCAATAAACAGGATAATTTCCTAAGGGCTACAGCCTGACCGTGCCGGTCAACGACGACGGCAGGCTGGGCATTTCACACTACGCGGCCTGAGATCGCCACTTGCCAGACTCATGATGCCCCCGTTTTATCGGGGGCATCGTCGTTGGGGCGTGGAGAGTCAGGGGCGCTGGGCCAGTGCCAGCTTGACGCCGAACAGCACCAGCACCGAGCCGGTCACGGCGTCGAGGGTGCGCGACAGCCAGCGCTTGGCCAGCCAGTGCCCGGCGCGCCCGACCATCAGGGCGATGCCGATCTGCCAGAGGTTGGCGATCACGAAGTGTACGCTCGCCAGCCACAGCGACTTCAGCAGCGCCGGGTCTCCGGGGGCGATGAACTGCGGCAGGAAGGCCATGTAGAAGACCACGGTCTTGGGGTTGAGCACGTTCGACAGCAGGCCTTCGCGGATCGGCTGCCAGAAGCCGACCCGGCGCTGCGCCCCGGTTACCCCGGCGACCGGCAGCGGGTTGCCGCGTCGTGCGCTGAGCAGGCTCTGGATGCCCAGCCAGACCAGATACGCGGCCCCGGCCAGCTTGAGCGCGCTGAACGCCCAGGCCGACTGCAGCAGGATCAGCGAGATACCCAGTGCCGACACCGTGGCATGCACGAACAAGCCGCAGCAGATCGCCAGGCTGGTGAGAATCCCGTCGCGCACGCCGCCGCGGGCGGTATTGCGGATCACCAGCAGGGTATCCACCCCCGGGGTGATGCTCAGCAGGGTGATGGCCAGCAAAAAGGGCAGGAACTGGGTATCGAACAGCATCAAAACCTCGTTGTCGACAAGCGTCAGGGTCAGGGCAGCAGCCAGCGCCAGATCACGAAGGCGCCGATCATCACCACCGCCAGGCCGAACAGCATCAGCAGGCCGTCCTCGGCGGCCAGCCCCAGCCCCATGAGCACGATGGCCAGCGCCGGCAGGGCGGCGGCGAAGGGCAGCAGCTCCAGGGGCATCATCGACAGGCCGAGAAGCACGGCCAGCAGGGCGATCAACCGCCGGGAAACCGGATTCACCAGTGCCCGGAGACGCACCTTGAGCAGCCGGTCGAAGCGCTGTGTCCAGGGACGCAGGCGCGTGACAACGGCGTGCAGGCGGTCATGGTCGATGCCGCGTTCGCGCAGCCGGCGCGGCAGCCAGGGGCTGCGCTTGTCGAGGGCCAGCTGGCCGGCCACGGTGGCGATGAACAGGCCGCACAGCGTGGGCACGCCGGGGATGGCGCCGGTGGGCAGCGCCGCGATCAGTGCCGGGGCGACCAGCAGCGGGCCGAAGCCGCGGGAAGCGAAGGTGTCGATGATGTCCTGCAGGTGAATGGTGCGCCCGGCGTTGGCGTCGTCCATGCCGTCGAGCAGCTGGGTCAGGGTCATGCGTTCGGCCATCGTGAAACCTCCCTGGATGGATGGCGGGCAGCTCCGTTGCCCGTGCCGTGCGCGATCAGAGACCGCGACGGGCGTTCTTGTAGGAGATCTGGTCGTTGAGCGTCCAGAAGTCGTAGAGAATGCCCACCAGGAACAGCCCGCCGGTGAGCAGGTAGAGCAGGCCGGTCAGCCATTTGCCCATGTACATGCGGTGGATGCCGAACACGCCGAGAAAGGTCAGCAGCACCCAGGCGACCGTGTAGTTGATCGGCCCGGCCCGGAAACGGATGTCGGCCTGGCGATCCATCAGCGGAATCAGGAACAGGTCGATCAGCCAGCCGATGCCCAGCAGGCCCAGGGTCAGAAACCAGATCGTCCCGGTGACCGGCTTGCCGTAATAGAAGCGGTGGGCGCCGGTGAAGCCGAAGAGCCACAGCAGGTAGCCGATGGCCTTGCTGTGAGTGTTCGAGGAGGCCAGTTGTGTCACGCCAACTCCTGTTGTCGTTTCGCGGTTTCGAGGGGCGAGCCCGCGGCGGCGTCGCCCGTGAATCGGGGTCACGACACCACGCCCAGTTCCCGCAGGCGCTCCTGCAGGTAGGCGTCGGCCGTGTATCGCTCGGACAATACCACGTCCGGGCGCGGATGGAGGAACAGCGGCAGCGACAGACGCCCCCGATGGCGGCTGTCGTCGCCGGGGTTGATGACGCGGTGCGTGGTCGAGGGGAAATAGCCGTGCGAGGCCTCCTGCAGCATGTCGCCGACATTGATGATCAGCTGCCCGGGGTCGCAGGGGATCGGGTGCCAGCCGCCGTGGCGGTCGCGAACCTCGAGGCCCGGCGCGTTGGCCGCGGGCAGCACGGTCAGCAGGTTGATGTCCTCGTGGGCGGCGGCACGCACCGCGCCCTCGGGCTCGTCGCCGGCCAGCGGCGGATAGTGCAGGACCCGCAGCAGCGTCTGCTCGCTGCCGTCGATCATCCGTGACAGGGGCTCGTGAAACCCCTCGGCGACCTCGGCCGGGGCCTCGCGCTCGATCCAGCCGAGCAGGGTCCGCGCCAGGCGCTCGGCACGGCGATAGTAGGCGAGGATGTCGTCGCGCAGGGGCTCGGGGAGACGCCCCCACGGGTAGACATGGTAGTACTCCTTGAGGTCGCGCTGGCCATGGCCCTTGGCGGTCTCCGAGATCTCGGGCGGGAAGTAGCCATCCTGGCGCTGCGGGTCGAAGTGCCACCGGTACTTGTCGGGCGAGGCGAAGAAGGCTTCCCAGCGGGCGTAGATCGTTTCCACCTGCGAGAAGGGAATCGGGTGGTTGCGCAGCACCGCGAACCCCGTCTCCTTGAGCGATGTCATGAAACGCTGCGGCGCATCGGACGAGGTGTAATCGACATTCTGGACGTGCATGGTTTTTCCATCTATGTTGCGTATTGCGGACGTCGCGTGATCGGCGAGATCCCGTTCAGCGTAGCTTGACACGGTTCGAAACGATGATGCATGATCCGCTGCGTAGGTTAGCAAGTTGAATGGCGTCGGTTGGTTGTCGATTCTCGAAACTCTTCAGTGCGCATTCCCCCCTTGTCTTACCACGCACTTCGGGCCCGAGGCGAGACGGTCTCGTCCACCCGGTATCATATTTAGCTAGTTAAGGAAATCGACAATGGCAACTGGCACTGTCAAGTGGTTCAACGACACCAAAGGCTACGGCTTCATCTCTCCGGACGACGGCGGTGACGATCTGTTCGCTCACTTCTCCGAAATCCAGGCAGACGGATTCAAGAGCCTGCAGGACGGTCAAAAAGTCTCCTTCGAGGTGACTCAAGGCAAGAAAGGCCTTCAGGCTGCCAAGATCAAGGCTCTCTAAGTCTTGATGGCAGGGCCGACGAGTCGTCGTCGGCCCAAGCGATCCAGAATCGCGAGACCCCGGTCAATTGACCGGGGTTTTTTCGTTTCAGCATGTCGTGTCAGCGCGACTGGGTTGTGGCCAGGTGACGATAGAGTTCGCGGATGCCGAAGGTCCAGGGCGGCAGGGCATCGCTGCGATCGACGCGATTGACCAGGGCGCCGAGGCTGGGCGTGGCGATGGTCACACGGTCACCGATGTGGTGAGTGAAGCCCTGGCCTTCGCCGTCACGGTCGAGAATCGGCGAGAACATCGTGCCCAGAAACAGCATGAACCCATCGGGATACTGATGGTGGGCGCCCAGCGTCTGTGCCACCAGGTCGAGCGGGTCGCGGCTGATCTGACGCATGTCGCTGGCATCCTCGAGCAGGAAGTCGTCATCGCTGCCCTCGATACGCAGGGACACCTGGGCCTCACGGACCGTGTCCATGGTGAAGTGCTCATCGAACAGTCGCACGAAGGGACCGATCGCGCAGGACGCGTTGTTGTCCTTCGCCTTGCCCAGCAGCAGCGCGCTGCGTCCCTCGATATCGCGGAGGTTGACGTCGTTGCCCAGGGTGGCGCCGCGGGCCTGCCCCTGGCTGTCGACGGCCAGCACCACTTCCGGTTCCGGGTTGTTCCACTGCGAGGCCGGATGCAGCCCGACCCCGCGTCCGAAGCCGACCGCCGACAGCGGCTGTGACTTGGTGAAGACTTCCGCATCGGGCCCGATGCCCACTTCCATGTACTGCGACCAGGCGCCCCGGGTCTGAAGCTCGCGTTTCAGCGCCTGGGCGTCAGGCGAGCCGGGGCGAATACGCGACAGGTCGGTGCCGATCAGTGACTGCAGCTCCTCGCGCAGGGCGTGGGCGCGCGAGGCGTCGCCGCCGGCCTGTTCCTCGATGACGCGCTCCAGCATCGACACGGCGAAGGTCACCCCGCAGGCCTTGATCGCCTGCACATCGCAGGGTGCCAGCAGATAAGGGGCGCTGGGCTCATCGGTCAGCGAGTTAGCCAGCAGCGTCTCCACGCTGCCGAGGACCTCGCCGTCGGCCCCGGCGACGAGTTCATGGGCCCCGGGGTGCTCCAGCAGGTCGGCGAGGGTGGCGACGTGGCCGGAAAGATCGACCACGTTTCCGTCGCGAACGGCGATGACGACGGGGCCGGGGTGCGGAGTGTCGCGCCAGGCACGGCCGACCAGCAGGGCACGTGCGTGATCGGCGGGCAGATAGCGCTCGCTCAGGGGTGACGACATGGAAAAGTCTCCTTTTCGGATGAGATGACCGACAAACGTCGCACTGACGTGTCGAAACGATGGTCTATCATTGTCAGCATGTATGACAGGTATGCCAAGTGTGAGCCAATCCGCTTCCGCTGGCGACCCCTTCATCAGGAGCCTTTCAACAGGAGAGCGTCATGTTCGAATCCATCGCGGGAAAACGCGTTCTGATCACCGGCGCCAGCCGGGGAATTGGCGCAGCCGTGGCCACCCGTCTGGGGGCGCTGGGCGCCCGGGTCGGCGTTCACTATCATGCCAGCGAGGCGGCGGCACGTCAGGTGGCCGAGGCCATCGAGGCCGCGGGCGGCGAGGCGCACCTGATCCGGGGGGATATCAGCCGCTCGGCCACGGCGGTGTCGGTGGTCGACCAGGCCGCCGAGGCGCTGGGTGGCCTGGACGTGCTGATCAACAATGCCGGTGACATGCTGGGGCGGGTATCGCTGGCCGATATGGACGACGACCAGTATGACCGGGTGATGGATCTCAACGTGCGCTCGGTGGTGATGGCCAGCCGGGCTGCGGTGGCCCACTTCCGGCGTCAGGGCGGCGGCAACCTCGTGCACACCACATCTATCGCCGCGCGCAACGGGGGCGGGCCGGGCGTCGGCCTGTATGCCTCCGCCAAGGGCTGCGTGAGCACCCTGACCCGGGCCATGGCCAAGGAGCTGGCGGCCGACAACATCCGGGTCAACGCCGTGGCGCCGGGCGTCATCGCCACCGATTTTCACGGGCGCTATTCAAGTGACGAGCAGCTCGAGGCGATGCGCGGGACCATCCCCATGGGGCGGTTGGGCACGGCCGAGGACTGCGTCGGCGCCTACCTGTTCCTGGTCAGCGATGCGCTCAGCGCCTACGTGACCGGCCAGGTGATCGAGGTCAACGGCGGGCAGCTGATGCCATGACCGAGCCACGTCATTACCCCCTCGTCGTCACCATGGGTGACCCGGCCGGCATCGGCCCGGAGATCATCTGTCGTGCGCTGGTCGCGATGACGCCGGACCAGCGCCGCGAGACGCTGCTGGTCGGCGATATCCCCACCTTCGAACGTGCCGCCGACCTGATCGGCGCGCCGTTGCGCTTTGGTGAACTCGATACGTCAGGCGTTGACGATATCGTCGCCGTGGCCTCCATCGCGCGTCCCGCCGGCCCCATCATCGACGGCCGGGTCACGGCGGCGGCGGGGGAGACGGCCTTTCGCAGCGTCGCGCGGGCGGTGGAATGCGTGCAGGCCGGTCGTGCCGGGGTCATCGTCACCGCGCCACTCAACAAGGCAGCGCTCCATGCGGCACAGCGTTTCTATGACGGCCACACCGGCATGCTGGCCGCGCTGACCGGCGCGCCGTCCTCGTTCATGCTGCTGGCATCGGCCACGCTGTCGACGATTCATGTCTCGACCCATGTTTCCCTGGCCGAGGCCATCGAGCGTGTCACCGAGGCGCGCATCGTCGACACCGTACGGGCCGGGCATGCCCACCTCGAGGCGCTGGGCGTGGCGCATCCACGCATCGCCGTGGCCGGGCTCAATCCGCACTGCGGCGAGGGCGGCATCTTCGGCGATCAGGACGAGCGCATCATCCGGCCCGCCGTGAGCGCCCTGCAGCGGGAAGGCTACACGGTCCAGGGGCCGATCTCGGCCGACACCGTCTTCTACCGTGCCCATCGTGGCGAATTCGACCTGGTGGTCGCCCAGTACCACGACCAGGGGCATATCCCCGTCAAGCTCATTGCCTTCGATACCACCGTCAACGTCAGCCTGGGACTGCCGGTCCAGCGTACCTCGGTCGACCACGGCACCGCCTTCGACATTGCCTGGCAGGGACGGGCCGATGCCACCAATCTGGAGGCGGCAATGGCCTACGCCCGGCGGCTGGCCGAGGGAGGCGGGCATGCGTGAATGCCGGGTGGTGATCGTTGCCGATGACCTGACCGGTGCTCTCGATGCCGCGGCTCCGTTCGCCGGGCGGGGCGCGCGAACTCGAGTGGTGGTGTCGCCGACGGCGCTCGCTGCGGTGCTGGCCGACGCCGGCGACTGCGACGTGCTGGCGGTCAACACCGAGACGCGCCATGCCCCGGTCGCCGACGCGGCCGCACGGGTGGCCGAGGTGTTCAGCGCGCTGATGGCGCTGTCGCCGTCGCTGGTGATCAAGAAGGTCGACTCCACCCTGCGCGGCCATGTGGTGGCCGAGAGTCTGGCGGCGCGGCGCTCGCTCGGCCGTCCGCTCGTCGTGGCGCCGGCGGTGCCGGCACAGGGGCGTACCGTGCGACAGGGACGGGTGCTGGTGCATGGCCGCCCACTGGCCGAGAGCGATTTCGCGCGCGACGCCCGCTCGGCGCCGCCCGATGGAGCGCTGCCGGAACTGTTCGCGGCTGCCGGTTTGACGGTGGCCTGCCGCGGCGTGAACGACACGCGCCTGGAGGGCGACATCGTCTGGGATGCCGAGGACGAAGGGGCGCTCGATGCCCTGGTGCAGGCACTGGACAGCGCGCCTGCCGCCGGGATTGTGGTGGGTGCGGCGGGGGTGTGTCAGGCCCTGGCGAAGCGGCATTTCCGCGGGCGAGGGCCCACGCCCGAGCCGGGTGATAGCTGGCTGCTGGTGGTCGGGTCGCGTTGCGAGCAGGCCCGGCGTCAGATGGCGCGAGTGCGGGAACGGCCGACCGGCTGGCGAGAGGCCGAGGCGCCCGCGGCTCAGGCACCCCCGGTGGGCTGGCAGGGCGCCACACTGCTGCGGCCGGGGTGCGGTGTCGGCCCCGAGTGGACGGCGGATGACGTGGCCCGGGCGCTGGCGGTGCAGGCACAGGCCTGGCTGGTACGGGCGGCATCCCCGCCCTGGCTTTTCCTGACCGGCGGCGACACCGCCACGGCGTTGCTGCAGCACCGAGGGGTGCGGACGATCGAGGTGGCCGGCGAGTGGGAGCCCGGCATCGCCTGGGGCTGGCTGGACGGCGAGCGTCGGCAGCCCGTGGTGACCAAGGCCGGCGGCTTCGGCGACGACGCCCTGCTGACGCGACTGCTGGACGCGTCTACGACCAGAGGATAATACGCAAGCCGTTGCGTCATGGCGCGAGCACGGCTAGGTTTCCTTATGATGGTATGACACGTATACATTTGCGCCATCAAACCATACCGGGCAATGAGCTGCCCCATCTTTCAAGGGAGAACAATAAATGGGCAACACGCGCACCCGCCACACCCGCATCAACCGCTGGATCTCGACCGCCATGCTGCTGGCCGGCATCAGCGCGGCCGGCATGGCCAGTGCCGAGACACTGCGCTTCGCGCACGTCTACGAGACCTCCGAGCCGTACCACAAGTGGGCCGTGTGGGCCGGCGACCAGATCGAGAAGCGCACCGACGGGCGCTACACGGTCGAGGTGTATCCGGCGTCATCGCTGGGCAAGGAGGCCGACATCAACGAGGGGCTGTCGCTGGGCACCATCGATCTGATCTTCACCGGCAACCAGTTCGCCGGCCGTTCCTACGGGCCCATCGGTATCGCCGGGGCGCCCTACATGTTCCGCGATTTCGAGCACTGGAAGGCCTACGCGCACAGCGACCTGTTCAAGGAGATCGCCAAGGGCTACCAGGATGCGACCGGCAACGTGCCGCTGGCGCTCAACTACTACGGCAAGCGTCACACCACGTCCAACAAGCCGATCAACACCCCCGAGGACATGAAGGGGCTGAAGATTCGCGTGCCCAACGCGCCGATGTACATGATGTTCCCGGAAGCCGTCGGCGCGAATCCGACGCCGATCGCCTTCTCGGAAGTCTATCTGGCGCTGCAGCAGGGCGTGGTGGATGCCCAGGAGAACCCGCTGCCGACCATCAAGGCCAAGAAGTTCTATGAGGTCCAGAACACCATCAACCTGACCGGCCACATCACCGACTCGCTGCTGACCATCGCCGGCGGGCCGCTGTGGAACCGGCTCTCCGACGAGGACAAGACGATCTTCCGCAATGTCTATCAGGAAGCCGCCGAGCACATCACCCAGGATGTCCGTCAGTCCGAGAAGGAGCTGGTGAGCTGGTTCGAGGACCAGGGCGTGACCGTCAACAAGGTGGATACCAAGCCCTTCCGCGAGGCCGTGATTCCCTATCACAACGGCGACGCTGCCACCTGGGACAAGGAAACCTACGACCGTCTGCAGGCGCTCGGCCAGTAACGCCGTCGTCTGAACGTCGATCCCACCTTTACCCGCCGCCCGGAGCATGGCCTCCGGGCGGCGTTCGGAGACCGCGATGACGGAACAACCCCAGCCCCACGACAGCGAGGCGCTCGAGGCTCTGGCCGATCTCGACGAGGCCCCGTTCGACCCGCGCGACTATCGGTTCGAGGACTATGTCACCCTGGCCATCTTCTGGGTGCTCGCCCTCGATGTCTTCCTGCAGTTCTTCAGCCGCTACGTCCTCGGCGACTCGGTCGCCTGGACCGAGGAAATGGCCCGCTACCTGCTGATTCTGGTCTGCTTCATCGGTGGTTCCATGGCGGTGCGCCGCAACTCGCACATCATGGTCGAGTTCTTCTACCGCTACATGCCGCCGGCGATGGGGCGACTGCTCTCGACGCTGGTCGACCTGGCGCGGATCGTCTTCTTCGCCGCCGCCGCCTGGATCACCTACGGGCTTGCCGGTCGCACGCACTCGATGATGGTCTCGGTGGATATTCCCAAGAGCTATCTCTACTACGCCGTCATGGTTGGCTTTTTGCTGATGCTGCTGCGGGCCGTGCAGGTGGCGATTCGTCACTGGCGGGACGGTACCAGCGAGCTGTTGATTAACGACGACGACCGATAACCTTCCTGGAGCTGCGCGACAATGTCCTCCACGCTGTCACTTCGCCACGGGCGATTCATGGTTCCCCCGGTCGTCGCCATTCTGGCGGTGGCCTTCTGTGTCGTGCTGGCCCTGCAGGGTCAGTACATCGGCTTTCTCTTCGCCACCCTGTTCACGCTGCTGGTGATGGGCGTGCCGATCGCCATCTGTCTGGCGGGCTCCTGCCTGCTTTATGTCTATCTCAGCGGTCAGGTGCCCGACATCATCGTCGCCCACCGCATGATCAACGGGGTGGACAGCTTTCCGCTGCTGGCCATTCCCTTCTTCATCCTGGCCGGCAACCTGATGAACAACGGCGGGATCACCAACCGCATCTTCGATTTCGCGCTGGCACTGATGGGCTGGATGCGCGGCGGCCTGGGCCACGTCAACGTCGGGGCGAGCATCGTCTTTTCCGGCATGTCCGGGGCGGCGGTGGCCGACGCCGGCGGGCTGGGCACCATCGAGATCAAGGCCATGCGCGATGCCGGCTACGATCAGGAATTCGCGGTCGGCATCACCGCCGCCTCGTCGACCATCGGGCCGATCATTCCCCCCAGCCTGCCGATGGTGATCTACGGCGTCATGGCCGGTGCCTCGGTGGGGCAGCTGTTCGTGGCCGGCCTGGTGCCGGGGCTGCTGATGGGCGTGGTGCTGATGGTGATGATCGCCATCCTGGCGCGTCGTCGCGGCTATCAGCGCGACACCACCTTCGCCCTGAAGACGCTGCGGGTCACCTTCGCCCGGGCCTTTCTCTCCCTGCTGACCCCGGTGATCATCGTCGGCGGCATCATTTCCGGCATGTTCACGCCCACCGAGGCGGCGATCGCGGCGGTGGTGTACGCGCTGTTCCTGGGCACCGTGGTCTATCGCACCCTGACCTGGCAGCGTCTCGTCAAGGTCAGCATGGAAACCATCGAGACCACCGCGATCATCCTGCTGATCGTCGCCGGCGCCTCGATCTTCGCCTGGATCCTGACCAGCAATCAGGTAACCCAGCAGGTCATGGCCCTGTTCGGCCCGATCGCCGACAGTCCGGTCGCCGTGCTGCTGCTGATCAACCTGGTGCTGATCATCGTCGGCTGCTTCATGGAAACCATCGCCGCCATCACCATTCTGGTGCCGGTTCTGCTGCCGGTGGCGGTCAACGCCGGCGTCGACCCCGTGCACTTCGGCGTGATCATGGTGCTCAACCTGATGATCGGCCTGCTCACGCCGCCGGTGGGCATGGTGATCTACGTGCTGTCGCGGGTGTCGAACATTCCCTTCGAGCGCTGCATGCGTGGCACGCTGCCGTTCCTGGTGCCGCTGTTCCTGGCACTGCTGCTGGTCACCTTCATCCCCGCGCTGTCCATGTGGCTGCCGACATTGATCTATCGCTAGGAGAGCTTTGCTCATGACCCAGGATATCGCCGCCCGCGTCCCCGCCGAGGAACTGCGCCGCTTCATGCACGAGGCACTGCTGCGCTGCGACGTCGACGACACCTCCGCCGAGGCGGTCGCCCGGGCCCTGCTGACCGCGTCCCGCATGGGAACCGACAGCCACGGGCTGCGTCTGCTGCCGCATTACATCCGGGCGCTGCAGGGCGGGCGCATCAAGGCCCGCCCGGCCATGCGCTTCACGCAGCGTCTGCCGGCGACGGGCTATCTGGACGCCGACGACGGGCTCGGCCATCCGGCGGGGTATCAGGCCATCGACCGGGCGATCGCGATGGCCGAGGAGACCGGCATGGGGGCGGTGGCGGTGGGCAACTCGTCGCACTTCGGCGCTGCCGGCTGCTACGCGCTGGAAGCCGCGCGGCGGGGCTACATGGGAATGGCGTTCTGTACCGCCGACGCCCTGGTGAACCTGCACGACGGCACCAATGCCTTCCATGGTACCAACCCCATCGCCTTCGCGGCGCCGGTGGCCTCGGGCCAGCCCTACCTGGTCGACATGGCGACCAGCTCGATCCCCTGGAATCGCGTCCAGCAGTATCGCGCCATCGACCGGACTCTGCCGCCGAACGTGGTGGTCGATGAGCACGGCGGCCTGACCACCGACCCTCACACGGCCGCCTCGCTGCTGCCGCTGGGCGGCGCCGACTTCGGCTTCAAGGGCGCCGCCCTGGCCGGCATGGTCGAGGTACTCAGCGCCAGTCTGTCGGGCATGCTGCACGGGTTCCGCCTGCTGCCGATGATCGGCGAGGACATGCACACGCCGCGGGGCATCGGGCATTTCTTCCTGGTCATGAATCCCGGAGCCTTCGTGGAGCGCGAGGTCTACGAGCGGGCCATCGCGGCCTACCTCGAGGACCTGCGTGCCCAGCCCGCCGGCGAAGGCAGCGAGGTGCTGGCGCCGGGCGACCGTGAGTGGCGTTGCCAGGCGCAGCGGGACGCCGAGGGGATTCCGCTGGACTCGGCCAACGTCGCGGCCTATCGGCAACTGGCCGAGTCGCTGGGCGTGACGGCGTTGCCGCTGACCTGACCGGGCGGCAATGCAGTACCATAGGGGCGCAGACACGGTTGGCGAGGAGTCGCAGCGAATGACGAAATACAAGGTAGAGCGCAAGACGCTTTCCGAGCAGGTGGCCGAACAGCTCGAGAAGGACATTCTCGAGGGACGGCTCAAGGCGGACGATCAACTGCCCGCCGAGCGCGAGCTCATGGAGCAGTTCGGCGTCGGCCGACCGGCGGTGCGCGAGGCGCTGTTCTACCTGCAGCGGCTGGGGCTCATCGCCATCAACAGCGGCACGCGTGCCCGGGTCATTCGGCCCACCGCCGAGGCCGTGATGGCGCGGCTGTCCGGCGTGACCCGGCAGTTGCTTGCCCAGTCGGAAGGGCAGCAGTACTTCCAGGAGGCGCGTGCCATGTTCGAGATCTCCATGGCGCGTTATGCGGCACAGCATGCCAGCGCCGAGGATATCGCCAGCCTGCGCCGTGCCCTGGACGAGAACCGCGAGGCGCTCGACGACGATACCCGCTTCAAGCGCAGCGACAACGACTTCCACGGCGTGCTGGCCGCGATCGCCCGCAATCCGATCTTCAACGCCGTGCACGAGGCCCTGTCGGAATGGCTCGATGACCGTCGGGCGCATGTATTGCAGCGCGAGGGCGAGGATCATGCCGCGCTGCAGGCGCATACCGAGATCGTCGAGGCCATCGCCTCCGGCGACCCGGATGCCGCCGAGGCGGCGATGCGTCGTCATCTCGATCGCCACTACGGCACCTATCGGCAGCTGAAGGAGCGCCTGTCCGACGAGGGCTGATTCGGCGCTGCGCCGGCCAGAATCGCCGGTGCAGACGGCCTGGACACCAAGGGCGCCGATCGGCGCCCTTTTTCATGTCTCCACGCAGGTTCACGTCGCCGCGTGGCGGCGGTCCATCTACAGCGAGACGCCGCGTTTCCACGGAATGAAGTCGTACTGTGCCAGGCGCACGGCCCGGGGCTGGTAGCGTCCGGATGCTGTGTCGATGCACAGCTGCAGCAGTTCCTCGGCCAGCTCGGCGATCTGGGCCTCGCCGCGGATGATGGGCCCGGCGTCGAAGTCGATGATGTCCGGCAGACGCTGTGCCATTTCGCTGTTGCTGGCGACCTTGAGCACCGGCGCGATGGGGTTGCCGGTGGGTGTGCCCAGACCGGTGGTGAACATCACCAGGTTCGCCCCGGAGCCGACCAGCGCGGTGGTGGATTCCACGTCGTTGCCCGGCGTGCACAGCAGGTTGAGCCCCTGGCGCACGCTCGGCTCGGTGTAGTCGAGCACGTCGACCACCGGGCTGTCGCCGCCCTTCTTCGCCGCACCGGCGGATTTCATGGCGTCGGTGATCAGTCCGTCACGGATGTTGCCGGGCGAGGGATTCATCGAGAAGTGGGCGCCGACGGCGGCGGCATGGCGCTGGTAGGCATCCATCAGTTCGCGGAAGCGCTCGGCGACACGGTCGTCGCGGCAGCGGGCGATGAGCTCGTGCTCCACGCCGCACAGCTCGGGGAATTCGCTGAGGATGCCGCTGCCTCCCAGGGTGACCAGGCGGTCGATGACCGCGCCCACCAGCGGGTTGGCCGACAGGCCCGAGAAGCCGTCGGAGCCGCCGCACTCCACGCCGATGGTCAGTGCCGACAGCGGCGCCGGCTGGCGCGTGACCCGGTCGGCTTCCTTCAGGCCGTCGAAGATGGTGGTCAGGGCCTCGCGGATCAGGGCGTCCTCGCCCTGGGCGGCCTGCTGCTCGAAGTAGTGCACCGGGCGCAGACCCTGCGGGTCGCGCTGTGCCACGACCTGCCGGAGCATCTCGATCTGGGCCTTCTGGCAGCCCAGGCTGAGCACGGTGGCGCCGGCGACATTGGGGTGGCAGATGTAGCCGGCGAGCAGCTGGCACAGGGCCTGGGCGTCGTCGTCGGTACCGCCGCAGCCCAGGGTATGGGTCAGAAAACGCACGCCGTCGACGTTGGGAAAGAGTGCCCGCGAGGGCGCGGAGTCCGCGGCGGGGGACGCCTCGCCATGCAGCAGCTCGCGTGCCATGCGCTTGTAGTCGCGGTACGGGTCCTCGCCCAGTGCATCGGCGACGCACTGGCGCAGCACCTCGACGTTGCGGTTTTCGCAGAAGACCAGCGGCACCACCAGCCAGACGTTGCTGGTGCCGACCCGGCCGTCCGGACGGTGGTAGCCGTCGAAGGTGGCGCCGCTGAAGCGGGTCACGTCCGGGGCGCTCCAGCGGTCGCGGTGGGCCTGGGCGGGGTGGCTGTCGGTGGAATGTTCGGTGTTCTCGGTGGTGATCGCGGCGCCTTCGGCGATCGCCCGGGTGGCCCGACCCACGGTGACGCCGTACATGATGACCAGCTCGCCTTCCGCCAGCGGGGCGAGGGTGAACTTGTGCTTGTGGCGCACGGCCTCGGTCAGGCGGACGGTCCGTCCGTCGTCGTCGATCTCGGTGCCGGCCGGCAGGTCCTTGAGGGCGACATGCACGTTGTCGAGCGCATGGACGCGCAGGCTGGGACGCTGGAAGGTGTCGCTGATGATGGTCTGGCTCATTGCAGGTTGCTCCGTCCCGGGGCGGTCATGGCGCCGCCCCGGGTAGTCTCGTTCAGTCGGCCACGACGCGCTGGCGCTGCTCGCCCAGGCCGTCGATGCCCAGGCGGATGGTCTGCCCGGCGCGCAGGTAGGTGGGCGGTGTCTGGCCCATGCCCACGCCCGGAGGCGTGCCGGTGGAGATCACGTCACCCGGTTGCAGGCTCATGAAGCGGCTGAGATAGCTGATCAGGAAGGGCACCTTGTAGACCATGGTGCGTGTCGAGCCGTCCTGATAGCGCTTGCCGTCGACCTCGAGCCACAGGTTCAGGTCATGCGGGTCGGCGATCTCGTCGGGCGTCACCAGCCACGGGCCCAGCGGGCCGAAGGTGTCGCAGCCCTTGCCCTTGTCCCAGCTGCCGCAGCGCTCGAGCTGATACTCGCGTTCCGAGACGTCATTGACCACGCAGAAGCCGGCGACATGCGCCATGGCATCGGCCTCTTCGATGTAGCGTCCGCCCTTGCCGATCACCACGCCCAGCTCGACCTCCCAGTCGGTCTTCTGCGAGCCGCGCGGCAGGCGCACGTCGTCGTCGGGGCCGCAGACCGCGCTGGTCCACTTGTTGAAGACCACGGGTTCGGCGGGGACCTCGGAACCGCTTTCGGCGGCGTGGTCGGCGTAGTTGAGGCCGATGCAGATGAACTTGCCGATCCGGCCCACGCAGGGACCGATGCGGGTGTCGGTCTCGATCACCGGCAGGCTGTCGATCGGCAGTGCCGCCAGCTCGCGCAGTCGCGCGGCCGCCAGCACGTCGCCGGCGAGGTCGTCGATCTGCCCGGACAGGTCGCGAAGGGTGCCGTCCTCGGCGAGCAGGGCGGGTTTTTCCTGGCCCGAGGGGCCGACGCGCAGCAGTTTCATGCGTTGGGATTCCTTGTGGTCGAGCGTGTAGTCGAGAGAGGTCCAGCGGGATCAGGCCAGCCAGCCGCCATCGATGACCGAGAAGGTGCCGGTGGTGTAGGCCGACTCGTCCGCGGCGAGGTAGGTGGCCAGCGCGGCGATCTCCTCCGGCGTGCCCAGGCGCCCCAGGGGCTGGCGCGCGATGAACTCGGCATGCACGTCGGCCTCGCTGCGCCCCTGCTCGGCGGCCTGGTCGGCAATGCGCTGCATCAGCGAGGGCGAGCTCACCGTGCCCGGGCAGATGGCGTTGCAGCGAATGCCCCGGGTCAAATAGTCCACCGCCACCGATTTCGTCAGGCCCAGCACGGCGGCCTTGGTGGTGCCGTAGGCGAAGCGGTTGGGCACGCCCTTCAGGCTCGAGGCCACCGAGGCCATGTTGATGATGCTGCCGTGCTCCCGGTCCAGCATGCCGGGCAGGAAGGCGCGGATCATCCGATACATGGCCGTGACGTTGAGCGACAGGGAGCGCTCCCAGGCGTCCTCGTCGCAGTCGAGCAGCGAACCGCTGGCGACATGGCCGGCACAGTTGAACAGGATGTCGATCCCGGGCAGGGACCGGGCCAGTTGCGCGATGGCCCGGGCATCGAGCACGTCGAGCCGGTGGATCTCGATACCGGGCACGTCCGCCAGGCTTTCCAGCTTGTCGGTGGCAATGTCGGTGGCATGCACGCGGGCGCCCTCGGCCGCGAAGCGGCGCGCGGTCGCGTTGCCGATACCCTGACCGGCGGCGGTCACCAGGGCGGTCTTGTCTCGAAGTCGCATGGCGGCCTCATGGTGGCGGTGTCATTGGCTGACATATTGTATGACAGGTTAACAGCGTGACTGTCATGTCGAGTATGGTACAGCCGGTGACGACTTGCCATACCCGGCGGTGCGGCGGGCATTGGCTTTTCGTCGAGGGGCGCGAAAACGAGGGGAAAGTGGGAGAAGAATGGGCGGCATGTCCCGGATGCCATGCCGGCACCCGGGAAGCCAGGTGAAGATTTCAGTGACGCCGGGGCAGGATGCGCCCGGGACTCATCAATTCCTTGGGGTCGAACAGCTGCTTGATGCCCTCGAGCAGTTCACGCTCCACCGGGGCCAGGGCGGCCAGGTAGGGGACCTGCTTGACTCGGCCGATGCCGTGTTCGGCACTGATGCTGCCGTGGTAGACGTCGACCAGCGCGAACAGCTCGGTTTCCAGGTCGTGCAGCAGGGCCTTCTTGTCAGCCAGCTCGAGCTCGGCCGGCGGCAGCAGGTTGAAGTGCAGGTTGCCGTCGCCGATGTGGCCGTAGGCGATCACCGTGGTGTCCGGCGAGTGGTCGGCCATCAATTGGCTGGCGGCCGTGAAGAAGTCCGCCAGGGTCGAGATGGGCAGGGCGATGTCGGTGCGCAGGTGTTCCCCGCGCAGCTGCTGGCCCTCGACCATGCGCTCGCGGATCTGCCACAGGCGCTCGGCCTGGGTGTCGCTGCCGGCCAGCACGCCGTCGAGAATCTGTCCGGCCGCCATGCCGGTCTCGAAGAGATGTTCGATCATGGCGTCGAGATCCAGCGGGCCGCTGGCGGCGACCTCCAGCAGCACGTAGACGGGATAGGGGCTGTCCAGCGGATCGGGCAGCGAGGGATCGGCCTCGAAGGCGAGTTCCAGGCAGGCGCGCGGGATCAGCTCGAAGGCGCTGAGCAGGTCGCAGCAACTGCGTCGCGCCTGGCCGTAGAGGGCCATCGCCGCGTTCACGTCGGGCACGGCCACCAGGGCGGTACGCGTGTTGTGCGTCCGGGGAGAGAGCTTGAGCACCGCACCGGTGACGATGCCCAGGGTGCCCTCCGCGCCGATGAACAGCTGCTTGAGGTCGTAGCCGCGGTTGTCCTTGTGCAGGGCGTGCATGGCGTTCCACACGCGGCCGTCGGGCAGCACCACCTCCAGGCCCAGCACCAGCTGGCGCATCATGCCGTGGCGCAGCACGTTGAGGCCGCCGGCGTTGGTGGCGACGTTGCCGCCGATCTGGCAACTGCCCTGGGCGCCGAGGCTCAGCGGGAAGTCGCAGTCGTGCTCGGCGGCGGCGTCCTTGACCGTCTGCAGTACGCAGCCGGCGTCCACGCTCAGGGTGAAGTTGAGCGGGTCGATGGCGCGAATCCGGTTCAGCCGCTCGAGGCTGATCACCAGCTCAGGGCGTTCGGCGTCGGGAAGGGCGCCGCCCACCAGCCCGGAATGCCCGCCCTGGGGCACCATGGGGATGCCGTGGCGGTGGCAGTGGGCGACGACCGCCGCCACCTCGTCGGTGGTGCGTGGCCGGGCGACGAGCAGCGGTTCGCCACGTCGGTCACCGGCCCAGTCGGTGGTGTAGCGGGGCAGGTCGGCCGGGTCGTCGACCACCCCGGCATCGCCGATACGCTCGACGAGGAAGGCCTTCAGGGACGCGGGATCGAGGGGCATGGCGGGCTCCTTTGCAGCGTTACCGATACCAGAGAATCAGGTCAGGGAAGATCAGGAAGGCGGCCAGCAGCAGCAACAGGGTCAGGTAGAAGGGCAGCAGGCTCTTGACCAGATGTTCCATGCCCACCTTGCCCACGCCGCAGCCGACGTAGAGCACCGTACCCACCGGCGGGGTGATCAGTCCCAGACCGAGGATGAACGACATCAGCACGCCGAAGTACACCGGGTCGATGCCCAGCTTGACCACCACCGGCGTCATCAGCGGCGCCAGGATCACCATCGCCGGCGTCAGATCCATGAAGAAGCCCACCACCAGCAGGAACAGCGACAGCAGCAGGAGCAGCAGCAGCTTGTTCTCGGTGATCGCCGACAGGCTGACGACCAGTTGCTGCGGAATCATGTTGGCGGTCAGCAGCCAGGCCAGCACGCTGGCGAAGGCCAGCAGCAGCATGACCACGCCGGTCAGCCGGCCGGTGGCGATGCACAGCTGGAAGAAGCGTTTCAGGGACAGGCTGCGGTAGATGAACATCGACACCGCGATGGCGTAGATCAGGGCGATCGCCGCACTCTCGGTGGGGGTGAACACCCCGGAGAGGATGCCGCCGACGATGATCACCGGCAGCAGCAGCGCGAGCAGCGAATCCTTGAGTGCCAGCCACAGCTCGCGGAGCTCGAAGGGCTGGCCCTTGCCGGTCTTGCGGGCCTGCAGGAAGGTGGTGACTGCCAGCCCCAGGGTGATCAGCACGCCGGGCACGATGCCGGCCATGAACAGCTGCGAGATCGAGGTATTGGTGACCACCCCGAACAGGATCATGGGGATCGACGGCGGAATGATGATGCCCACCACCGAGGCGGCGACCACGATCGCCGTGGCCAGCGGGCCGCTGTAGCGGTGCTGCTTCATCGGCTCGATCATCATGCTGCCCACCGCGGAGGCGTCGGCCACCGCCGAGCCGCTGATGCCGCCGAAGAACATCGAGGTCAGCACCGCCACCTGGCCCAGCCCGCCGGCGACGAAGCCCACCAGGGCGCTGGCCAGCCGTACCAGGCGCTGGGCGATGCCGCCCTGACTCATCACCTCGCCGACCAGGATGAACAGCGGAATCGCCAGCAGCGGAAAGGAGTCGAGCCCGTTGACCGCCTGGGCGACGATGGGTGACAGCGAGTAGTCGGCGGCGAAGAAGATGAACAGGCTGATGGCCGCCAGCCCGAACGAGATCGGTAGGCCGATGACGATGCAGATCGCCAGCCCGACGAGAATGCTCCAGAGAATCATGAGGCGGTCCCCCGCAACAGCTTGACGAGCGCCAGGGTATTGGCGATCAGGGTGAGCACGGCCATGACCGGCATGGCGCTGTAGAGCACGGTTCTGGGTATCTGCAGCATTGGCGTGGCGCTGGTGAAGCCCGACAGCTGGTCACGGAAGCCGAGCAGGATGCACACGCAGACGATATAGATCACTGCGATGCACAGCAGGGCGAACAGCTTGCGCAACGGCGCCGGGGCCTTGTCCTGAAAGTAGGTGACCGCGACGTGCTCGCGGTCGATGCTGCCCAGTCCGGCGCCGAGCAGCACCAGCCAGATGAACAACACGCGGGAGAGTTCCTCGGCCCAGGCGTAGGAGTAGTTGAGCACGAAGCGGCCGAAGACGTTGGCCGCCACGCAGAACACCACGCCCAGTACCAGCAGGCCGACGGCGATTTCCAGGGTGGTCTTGAGCAGGGCGAGCGCACTGCGGGAAGAATGGGATGCGTTCATGGCGCCCTCCGAATACGGCGCGTCGGGCGAGCGTCAGCGCCCGCCCGACGCCGGTCGGTGATTACTGGGAGACCGCGCGGACCTTGTCGATCAGCTCGCCGCCGATCTTGTCGCGCCAGTCGTCGTAGACCGGGGCCACCGTCTCCTGGAAGGCCTTCATCTGCTCGGGAGTCAGCTCGGTGATCTGCATGCCCGAGTCGGCCAGCTCCTGCTTGATCTGGTCGTTCATGGAGCGGCTGACGTGGCGTTCGTAGTCGCCCATCTGCTTGGCGGCGTCACGCAGCAGCTGCTGGTACTCCGCCGGCAGCTTGTTCCAGAAGCGCTCCGACACCAGGGTGATGAACGGCGTGTAGACGTGGTTGGTCTCGGTGGCGTAGTCCTGCACCTCGTTGAACTTGGAGGACTGGATGGTGATCCAGGGGTTCTCCTGGCCGTCGACCACGCCCTGTTCCAGCGCGGTGAACAGCTCGGCGAAGGACATCGGCGTGGGGTTGGCCCCGAGGGTGCGCCAGATATCCAGGTGGATGGGGTTCTGCATGGTGCGGATCTTGAGGCCGTCGAGATCCGCCGGCGAGCTGACCGGGTGCTGGCTGTTGGTCAGCTGGCGATAGCCGTTCTCCGCCCAGCCGATCGCCACCAGGCCGTTGGTCGAGGCGTCCTCGAGCATCTGCTGGCCGATCTCGCCGTCCAGCACCTGGTCGGCTACCTCCGGGGTGGGGAACAGGAAGGGCAGGTCGAAGAGGGCGAACTTCGGGAACATGCTGACCAGCGGCGAGGTCGACGGCGCGGTCATCTCCAGGGTGCCGGACTGCAGGGCGCTGACCGCCTGCAGGTCATCGCCCAGCTGCGCGCCGGGGAACAGTTCGACCTTGATGTGGCCGTCGCTGCGTTTCTCGACGATCTTCTCGAAGTACTCGAGGCCGCGATACTGGGCGCCGGACTGGGTAGTGCCGATGCTGAACTTGATCTTGAAGTCGCCGTCGGCCTTGACGACGTCGCCCTTGACGTCGGGGATCGGCGGCATCTCGCTGGCGGCGCTGGCCTGCAGGGCGGTCAGGCCCAGCAGGGCGCCGCCGATCAGCGAAGTCACGCGGGTCATTGTGGTTGTTTTCATGCTTGGCTCCTTGGAGTGGCTGACGTGTGCGAGACACGTGGCGTGTGCCGGGCGGGCCGGGCCCATCCCGGGCGGTCATGCGCAAACTATGTGGCTTAATGTCTGCTTCTTTTTTGTCTATGTTGAACCTACACGACTTTGGCGCTCGACGAGACTTGGCCGTTGGTCGAACATGGCCTGAGGGGAGCGCTCATGACTGCCAGGCTTCACCCTCGGGGAAGACATGGCGCTCGAGTGACTCGGCGTGCATGGTGATGCTGTAGCCCGGGGCCTCGGGCAGCCGGTAGCGGCCGCGCTCGATGCGCACCGGATCGAGGAAGTGCTCGTGCAGGTGGTCGACATACTCGAGCAGCCGCCCCTCCAGCGAGCCGGACACGGCGATGTAGTCGAAGGCCGAGATGTGCTGGGTGTACTCGCAGAGCCCCACACCGCCGCCGTGGGGGCAGACCGGCACGTCGTACTTGGCGGCCAGCAGCAGCACCACGATCACCTCGTTGAGGCCGCCGAGTCGCGCGGCATCGAGCTGGCAGTAGTCGATCGCCCCGGCCTGCAGCAGCTGCTTGAACATCACCCGGTTGTGGCAGTGCTCGCCGGTGGCGACGCCGATGGCCGGCGCCAGGCGTTCGCGGATCTCGGCGTGGCCGAGGATGTCGTCCGGGCTGGTGGGCTCCTCGATCCACAGCGGATCGAACTCGGCCAGGTCGCGCATCTTGGCGATCGCCTCGTCGACGTCCCACATCTGGTTGGCATCCATCATCAGGCTGCGCTGCCAGCCGATCTCCTCGCGCAGGATCTGCGCCCGGCGGCGGTCTTCCGCCAGGTCGCCGCCGACCTTCTGCTTGAAGTGCTCCCAGCCTTCCTCCAGGGCCTCGCGGGCCAGGCGGCGCATCTTGTCTTCCGAGTAGCCCAGCCAGCCGGCGGAGGTGGTGTAGCCTGGGTAGCCCGACTCGCGAAGGTGCGCGATCCGTTCGGCCTTGCCGGCCTCGTTGCGCTTGAGGATGGCCAGCGCCTCCTGGGGCGTGAGGGCGTCGCTGACGAAGCGGAAGTCCAGGCAGCGCACCAGCGCCTCGGGCGTCATGTCGGCCAGCAGCTGCCAGACCGGCTTGCCCTCGCGCTTGGCCCACAGGTCCCAGACGGCGTTGATGATCGCGGCGCTCGCCAGGTGGATCACGCCCTTCTCCGGGCCCAGCCAGCGCAGCTGGCTGTCGCCGCTGGTCAGCTCGCGCCAGAAGACGCCCATGTCGGCGGTGATGGTTTCCAGACGCTGGCCGACGATCCGCGAGGCCAGCGAGCGCACGGCCGCCACGCACACCTCGTTGCCGCGGCCGATGGTGAAGGTCAGTCCGTGGCCTTCCAGGCCGTCGCCGGCATCGGTGGTGAGGATCACGTAGGTGGCCGAATAGTCCGGCGCCGCATTCATCGCGTCCGAGCCGTCCAGGTCGCGCGAGGTGGGGAATCGAATGTCGCGCACGTCGAGGTGGGTGATGGTGGTCATGCCTGCTCCTTGCCATGTTGCCGGTCGTCGCCGGGACTCAAGCCTCTTGGCAAGGTAAGCGGGAATTGCGATAACCTTCCAATCAAAATTTTGTTACTGCGATTTCTTCTGGTTATCAAAAGGCGCGCCTTGCCGTGCCGGGGAGCGACGTCCATGGACCCCCTGTCATCTACCCATCTTTTTGGCTGGCTGCGCTTCAAGCATCTGGTGCTGCTGACCACGCTGGATCGCAGCCGCAACCTGCATGCCGCGGCACGTGCCATGCACCTGAGCCAGCCGGCGGCGAGCAAGATGCTGCGCGACCTGGAAGGCTTCTTCGGCTTCGCGCTGTTCGAGCGGCTGCCGCGTGCCATGCTGCCCACCGAGCTGGGCGAGCCGGTGATCCGCCATGCCTGGCGGCTGCTCAACGAGGCGGACCGACTGGTCAGCGATATCAATGACCGGCGGGCGGGAGGCTACGGACGCCTGCTGATCGGCGCGATCGCGGCGGCGGCACCGGAGATCCTGCCGGCGGCGATCGCCCGCTTGAAGCGCGAGCGTCCGCGGCTTTCCGTCCACCTGCAGGAACAGACCAGCGACCGGCTGCTGGTCGAGCTCGAGTATCGGCGGCTCGACCTGGTCATCGGCCGTCTGACCCATGTCAGCCAGCACAACCAGTTCGACTTCGAGCCGCTGCGCGACGAGCCGCTGCGGGTCGTGGTTCGACGCGGCCACCCCCTGGCGGCGGGCGACGGCATGCCGGATCTGGCAACGCTGAGCCGCTGGCCGTGGATCCTGCACCCGATGACCAGCCCGATGCGCGGCGTGTTCGAGGCGGCGCTGGCGGCCGAGGGCGTGACCTCGCCGGACAATGTGGTCGAGACCACCTCGATCCAGACCACGCTGCAGCTGCTGCTGGATTCGGACATGCTGGCGGTGCTGCCGCGTTCGGTGCTGCGGCGCCCGCTGGAAAGCGGTCAGTACGTGCTGCTCGAGCGCATCATCGGCAAGCCGCTCGATTATTACGGGATCATCACGCGACGTGACGAAGCGCTGCCTTCGGCGGCCCAGGCTCTGATCGATCATCTGCGGGAGCTGGCGGCGCGTCCCTTCGAGGGCGTGGCGGGGGAGGAGACGCCCCCCTGAAACAGCGACGGGACGGCCGTGGCCGTCCCGTCGGGGTCCTGCGTGGGTTGCGCTAGCACCGCTTAGAGCTCATCTCCTCCAAACTCCAGCAATGGTGGGCGCCGGGGACAAGGCGAAGC
>NZ_JBSREH010000046.1:0-36963 GCF_055145905.1 Modicisalibacter sp.
CATGGGCCTGGCACTCCTGGTCGAAGGGGTGGCGGCCGCTGGGCTTGCGCTCACCTGCCCGCGTGAAGCGATCGGTGAAAGACTTGCCGTTGTCAGTGAGCACCGTCTGGATCGTGAAGGGAGCCTTCTCCTCCACGCGCTTCATGAACGCCTTGGCATCCTTGGCAGTCTGGCTGCGCCTCACCTCCAGATAGACCCAGCGTGTGGCACGATCGATGGCGACGTACAGGTAGTGCTTCTGCTCCTCATCAGGCATCTGAGGCAGGTGCTTGATGTCGATATGCACGTACCCTGGCTCGTAGTCTTTGAAAGGCTTGTGCCGGGGCTTGCCATCATCACCAGCATCCTGCCGTGCCAGTTCTGCCAGTGTCGGCACCTCGCGGCGCTGGAGCATGCGGTGCAGGCCTGAGCGAGACAGGCGAGGGTTCAGGAACTCATGTGCCACGACGAGCAGATCATCCAGGCCGAGGCGCAGGAACTCACGAGCGGCGATCAGCACCTCTTCCTGCTCAGACGTGAGGGTGGCCAGTAGGTTGTGACGCGTGTGCGGTCGGTCATGGACATCGTCGCGGTACCGCCAGCGGCGGATGGTCGCGTGGGAGACACCATACTGACGGGCTAGCTCGCTATCCGTGATGCTGGACGGTGCCGCCTGGATTTCAGCACGGATCTTCGGTGTCGTGGTGGCCTGCTTATGCAGCTTGATGTCCATGAACCTGCTCCCGAATGAATTGCTGTAGAAGCTCTCTGGCTGCCAGCAGAGGATAACTCCTATAGCTCATTTGATCATCCGGGACCCTACAGCTATTCAAGAAGCAGGATAGATTATATCTAATGCGATTGCGCTGAAGTTTTAAAGAAAAGCCTGATGTTTTCGCAGAGCACTATAGTCGATAGCTTGGGGGCTAACGTTCGCGGGGAAGTGTGATGCTTACGGAGAGTCCGCCATTACAAGAAGATGAGAATGCCACCTCGCCATTGTATTGTGTGACTATCTGTTTCAAAATAGCTAGTCCCAGTCCGTACCCAGGCTTGCTTTCATCAAGGCGCTTTCCTCGCTGACCAAGCTGCAGTAAAGCGGATTCTTCCACTCCCGGCCCATCATCGATGATCTCGATCACGAGGCCTTTATCCATGCATATGTGGCATTCCACATTTTTTCGAGCCCACTTCCCGGCATTGTCGAGTACAATGCCAAGCATCTCGTTCAGGTCGTGTCTTTCGATTGCAACGGTCGTCTCCTTGGGCAGGAGAACGTTAAGGTGAAAACACTTCTCGGGGTATAGCGTGCGCATCATGTCGACAAGTGTCTCGGCTTCTTCTGCAACAGTGGCGCGCTGAGCACTGCTTGGCCCGGCGAAGCGGGCGCGCTGCAATTCTGCTTTCAGTTGCGCCTGCATGCCTTCCAGACGTTCGAGCATAAGCTCTCTTCGCTTATCGTCGATAGGCCGTCTGCCGCGCAAAACCTGAGTGACCGCCGCCAAGGGCGTTTGGAGAGTGTGGGACAAGTCAGCGACTGCCGCACGTGAGCGAAGGATCCGGCGCTGCATTTCTTCCATAAAACGGTTTAGCTGAGAAATCAAATCATCGAGCTCAGAGGGGGCCTCAATCTCCAGTCGATCACGCTGGCCCATTTGAAATTCATTTAGTTGGTGTTTTAGTCGGAACAGCGACCGAAAGCTTCGGTTGACGGCGAACAGATTTAGAGTAATTAGCAGCAGGAGAAGGATTCCTGATATTCCACCTATCCACCACTGCAAGGCTCCTAATCCCTTCTCCACTTTAGAAAAGTCTTCACCGATCAGGAGGGTGCTGGTTTTCCCGCCAAGTTCCAGCCGTGTTCGATAGAATAGAGAATGGCTACCTTGCCAATGTATATCAAAGAGCTCGCTGCTGGTCTCATTCAGGAATGGCTCAAGGGGTAGCAGCCAGCTTGGGTCGGAAGTATATTCTTGATCGCCTATGCGCAAGACATACAAGTGATGAAAAACTTCCGAAGCCAGAGCGCTTGGTTGAAGTGATGACCTCGGAGGACCATCAATCTTCTTGAGCCTTTCGACAGTATAATGGGCCTCCTGACGCAGACGGTCGCCCAGAAAATCTCGTGCCAAGTCACGCATCAGCATGTCATGCAAAAACCAGGTGACACCGACGACAATGATTGCAACCATTCCGAGGCGAGCCAGTAGACTGACTCTTAAACTTCTTCGATCAATTCGAAGGAAGGACATAACCTTGTCCGCGCCGAGTTTGAATGCGATCTTTCCCTATGATGCGTCGCAGGCGACCGATATAGACTTCGACCAGGTTGGGCGAGGCAACATCTTGATCAAGCGCATACAGCTGCTCCAACAAGCTGGCCTTGGAGTGTATTCTGCGTGGGTGGCGCATCATATAGCGCAGAAGGCAGAACTCAGTAGCTGTTAGTGTCTGCCATGCTTCCCCGTTTCGGCTAACCTGTCCGGTTTCCTCGTTCAGCCATATGTCATTCACTTTCATGATCGTTTCCATGCTGCCCCTCCCCCGGCGGAGCAGGGCATGGAGTCTGGCCAGTAGCTCTTCCTCGTGATAGGGCTTGGTTAAATAATCATCTGCCCCTCGGCGTAATCCGGCGACCTTGTCAGACCAGCTATCCCGTGCAGTCAGGGCAAGCACGGGCAAGCATTTTCCTTCTCGTCGCCAGCGCTCGAGCAGGTCAAGCCCTGACGCATCGGGCAACCCCAGGTCGAGGATGGCGATGCTATAGGCTTCGCTCGCCATCAAGGCACTTGCTTTGCGAGCGTGACTGGCAATGTCGACGCGATATCCTTTGTCTTCAAGAGCTTCTGCGAGGCTTTCGGCCAAGAGGCTATCATCTTCCACGAGCAGCAATCGCATGGTTTAGCTCCCAGGCTTCACCGTATTAGGCAGCGCTTCAGCCCATATCGAGATCATGACTCGAAAGGTGATGCAAAAGTAGTGAGCGCTGCTGTAATCGCGAGAATAGCACCAACGGCGACAACTTCTAAGGCAATGGAGCGGCGCAATGCCACGCTGGCTCCCGGCACTTCCTCAGCGAATCTGGGTACGAGCCGGAAGCGATTAAGACCGGCGAGAGCCAACAGGCTGATGAATACCAGAAGCTTGAAGACAAGCAGGTTGCCGTAGTGACTCTCCCAGAGAGTCGATAATTGGTCAAGCAGTAGCCAAGCGACAGAGCCCCCTGCCAGTATGAGTGCGCCGACGAGGACCATTGCCAATGTACCGAATCGTTCGAGTACCCTGGCGACGCGGGAAGTATCGGGCGCATAGCTCATCCATATCAATGGCCACAATGCGCCGATCCAGAAGCTTACTGCCAGAAGGTGTAGTGCAATCAGCCCCCCGCCTGCCAGCCGGGCTTCCAGATCCGCTGTATGGCCTATCAGTGCAAACGATGCCACGGTCAGTACCGCACCCAACGCCCCAATGCCATACCCAAGGGGACGGCGCAGCCAGACGAAACCAATCAACGCCAAGCCGAGCCAGCGAAGCTTTGTACTGGTGCCCACTACAGACTCGAACAGCATGTTCAGATAGAAGGGCTCGAACATTCCACTGAGTCCCATGCCACTCAGGAAGCCGGAGCGAAGCGGAATTGCCATGGCTGTCAGGAGGCTGCCAGCCAGTGCCAGGCCTAGCGTCATCGTTACGACCCTGTTGCGTTCACGCACATTCAAGGTCGGAAACAGGATCAGAAACAGCGCTCCACCGGCCGCGCTTAACACGACAGCATAGCTTGCTATTTTCAGTATGAAGCTAGCCAGCTCCCACATGACTTTCTCCTTGGCTTTTTTCCATTATTATTTATCAGTCAAGTTGAATGAGAAGGTGTCTCTCATGCCATGCCCGTCGTTTGACATCGAGCGCCATTCAACAGTGTAGTGGCCAGTATCGAGTTCTGGTAATGGCAATACATAGTCGGCTTTCAATTGGCGACCGGGTACCTTAAGTGTTATTGAATCCCCATCTTGTGGGGTCAAGGATACATAAGTTAGAAAAAGCGGTGATGTGAAATTCAGTTCGAGCTCGTCAGGCACATTGTTGACCGTGGAACCTTCCGCGGGTGAAGCACTTTCCAATGCCGAATGAGCTTGAGCAAGGGTAGCGCTCACAAGAGTAATTCCAAATATAAAGGTGGCGGTCAGGGTCTTTTTAAAGTGCATCGATAGATCCTCGTTTTTCAGTTGAGTTGATGGTTGACTTCCTGCCTTTCAAAACCACATTCGAACACCGGCAACAACGCCAGATCCTTCGGTTTCACCCAGCGCTTCCCGGGTCAGTTCGGCGGTTTTTCCGTACTGCTTCTCCCAGTAGGTGCCGATATAAGGCGCAAGCTTTCGAGTGACCTCATAGCGCAATCGCATACCTGCGCGAGTATAATTAAGTCCTCGGACTACACTGAACTCCTCGACATCGCTTGTTGCTGCTTCGGCTTCCACTCGTGGCTGCAAGATGACTCGCTGAGTCATCCTGATTTCGTACTCTGCTTCCAGGCTTGCCGATACATCGCCTTCGTCGCTGACCCTCAGTGCGGTATCCACCTCGAACTGATAGGGTATCGTGCCGAGCAGGCCGATGACGGCGAAGGTTCGCTCGGGGTGATCGCTGGACGCAATGCCTCCCTGATAGCCGATACCGCCCTGCAATTCCCAGAAATCGGCAATCAGATGGCTATAGAGCAGGTCTAATGTCTCGAACTCGGCATCTTCCCCGTCGCCCTGCCGGTTTTTTCCTTCGCCCTTGATATAAAGACGCTGAAAATCTCCTCCGTACCATCCCTGGAAATCCCAGGCGATGGCATCTTTGTTTTCATCCGTCCAGACATATTCCAGACGATCGACGAGAAGGGTGCCGAAATTATGTTCTGTCATCGGCAGCCCCCAGCCGGGGGGCGCATCATGACTGCTGTTAGTCTGGGCTTGTGCTGTCGATACCAGGGCAAGAGTGCCCACACCGAACAAGATACGGGTCGTAAAACGCATGGCGATGGCTCCTTAGGCAACCCTGACGACCCGGAACATGCCGGCATCCATGTGATAGAGAAGGTGGCAATGAAACGCCCAGAGGCCAGGCGCATCGGCACTGACCAGTGCGGAAACCCGCTCGCCGGGCTTGATATTCAACGTATGCTTGCGGGGAATCAGCTCACCGGCGCCGTTTTCCAGCTCCATCCACATGCCGTGTAGATGAATGGGATGCTCCATCATGGTCGTATTGGTAAAGATGAGCCGGAGGCGCTCGCCGTGTTCGAAGTGAATGGGCCCATTCACTTCGCTGAACTTCATGCCATCGAATGACCACATGTAGCGTTTCATGTTGCCGGTCAGTTGCAGCTCCAGTTCACGCCCTGGCGGTCGACGGTCGGGCCAGGGCGCATAGGCCTTGAGATCGCGATAGACCAATACCCGGCGTGCGGCGGGATCGATACCGATTCCCGGCTGATCATAGTGCGAGCCGGGCTGTGCCGTGCCTGCCGGCAGTAGCCCACGGCTGCGACTCGCCGGTGCCGGGTTCTTGTCGCCAGGGAAGGCCATGCCCTGCATGGCGGCGTGATCCATGCCTTGCATGGCGGAATGATCCATGCCCTGCATGGCGGAGTGATCCGTGCCCGGGGTGCCGGCGTGATCCGTGCCCGGCATGGCGGCGTGATCCCTGTCCTGGACATCGGAGTGGTCCATGCTGCCGTGTGCACTCATGGCCTCCATGCCGCGATCGGGTATGCTTCGCCGCGGTGGAATGGGGGCCGCCATGCCCAGCCGTGGTGCCAGAGTGCCGCGTGCATAGCCGCTGCGGTCCATGGACTCGGCGAACAGGGTGTAGGCACGATCCGCTTCAGGCTCGACGAGAACATCGTAGGTTTCGGCCACGGCAATGCGGAATTCATCCACCGGCACCGGTTGCACCGGCTGGCCATCGGCAGCGACCACGGTCATCGTCAGACCGGGGATGCGCACATCGAAATAGCTCATTGCCGAGCCGTTGATCACCCTCAGGCGTATCTTCTCACCGGGCTTGAAGAGAGCCGTCCAGTTGTCCTGAGGGGCGTGGCCATTCATCAGGAAGATATAGGTAGTACCGGTGACATCGGCGAGGTCACGGGAACTCATGCGCATCTGCGCCCACATCGAGCGTTGTGCCAGCGTATCGGCGACGCCGTTCTTGGCCACGTCGGCGAAGAAATCGGCAATCGTGCGCTCCTGACGGTTGTAGTAGCCCTCCGACACTTTCAGGTGGCGGAAGACATCCTTCGGGTCCTCGAAGGTCCAGTCGGTCAGCAGCAGCACGTGTTCGCGATCATAGACGAACGGTTCGGGCTCGGCGGCATCGATGATTATCGGGCCCGCATGACCGAGCTGCTCCTGCAGCCCCGAATGGCTGTGGTACCAGTAGGTACCGTTCTGGCTGACCGGGAAGCGGGCGGTGAACGTCTCTCCCGGGGCGATACCGGCGAAGCTGACCCCAGGCACCCCATCCATTTCCGGAGGCAGGAGAAAACCATGCCAGTGTGCCGACGTCTGCTCCTCGAGCAGGTTGGTCACCCTCAGGACCGCTTCCTGTCCCTCTCGCAGACGTATCAAGGGCCCGGGACTGGTGCCATTGAGAGTGATGGGACGACCCGTCTTGCCGGCGATAGTCCGCGTTTCCCGCCGGATCGCCAGCGAAATTTCGGGCCCCTGTTCAACGCCCTGGGGATGCCCTCTACCGAGGCCGACAGGATTCGCCCAGGCGGGGCGCAAGCCCAGGGCTGCGGTTGAAAGGCCCAGCGCGGAAGCGACCTTGAGCAGTTGACGCCGAGACAGCATCGATACAGCCGGGGAAAGCGGCATGGCACGTTCCTGGTGAACTGAAGCGAAGTAGGCGCCAGTATCACATGCCAAGCTGAACCCAGACTGAGTCCATGACGGGTCTCCGGCCCGGCGCGAATCAGTTTTTCCAGCCGGCCAGGCTGCCGTGCGAAGGTGTGTTCAGCAGGACGGTAGCGGGAGTCGCCTTTTCGATGAAGCCCTTGCAAGGTGCTGGATTCAGCTAGAATTCAGGAAGTGCCACTATGGTGTCGCTTGAAAGAAACGACCTTTAGCCCTGTATTGAGGACGTTCACAGTCAGGAACGCGTAGCAAGGCCAGGAAGCGCCTTGTCCATCGATGTGCCAGCGAGGCGAGGGATTCGCATGGAGCTGTTCACTCTTCTTCTCATCCTGTTGATCAGCCTGTCGGCAGCACTCGCCGTGCAGTGGTGGCCGTTGCGCCATCAAGCGATGCCGAGCTATTCGCAACGGGCCCCTTTCCTGGGGGGTGGTCGACCCGATACCCATGCCTGGAGTCGCTATCACATTCGCTATTACCCCATGACACTGCTCCTGATCGCCTTCGAGATGGAGATGATGTTCATGTATCCGTGGGCGGTGGTGTATGTCGAGAAGGGCCTGGTGGCGATGATGGAGATGGGCATGTTCCTCGCCATCCTGTCGGTGGGCATCGTCTACGCCTGGCGAGAGGGGGTGTTCAAGTGGCAATGAGCTGGCTGAGACGACTCGCCGGCGAGGCTCCGGTACCGGTCTTTCCGGTCCTGGGCGTTGGCGAACATGCGGCGCTGCATCGCCTGGCGCTGACGCCGGGCGTCGAGCTGGTCGACTCTCCCCGCCACGCCAGCGTGATGCTGGTGGCGGGGAGGGTGCCGGCCAGTCTGCACGATGAGCTGCGCCGGGTGCACGACCAGCATCCCTGGCCTTTCGCCACGCTGTGGTATCGCAGCCGGCCACTGCCCGGACTCGAGGGCGCCATGCAAAGCGACGATCTCGAGGGCCTGGCCGTCGACCTCCGCCGCCTGCATCGGGAATTGATGGACGGCCGGCGCGACAGTTCGCCCCGGCTGTTGCCGGATGTCCCGCCGAATCCCTGGGAAGGGCTGGGTGACGACGGCCATGGCGGCGAAGGCATGATGGGCGGGGTGCCCTACGGCCGGCCGATGGCAATGAACATGCAAGATGACCTTCGCGACGGCTTGACCCTTGATTCCCTGACCTTTCGGCTGGGGCCTTTCTTTCCGGCCTTTCCCGCTGGCCTGGGGGCGGAAATCACCCTGCAGGGTGACGTGATTCAGACATGGACCACCCAGAATGCTCCCTACCCGGTCGCGCTCGATGCGGTCTTCCGGGAGGCCCGTGAGCGTCCGGTCCCCATCGCGCGCCTGGAACTGGCACGAGCGCGCTACCACCTGCAGCGCCTCTACCATGGCTTGCGGCTTGCCGGGCTCGAGCGTACCGCCCTGCAGGCATTGCGCCTGGCGAGTGAGATGACGCCGGAGCGCATGCAGCAGGAGGCGCGAGCCAAGGCGGTGGAGCATGCATTGCAAGGGCTGCGCCGGCGGCTGGTGCGTTGCGGGTTCTTCACGCTGGCGGCCTTGGACGAAGGCTGCCTGAGCGCCGAGCAGGCATGCCAGATCGGCGGTCCGGCGGCGCGCGCGTCGGGCATCGAGGAGGATCTGCGCAGTGAGGATACCGAGTACCGTCGTCTGGGTTTCGCGCCGATCTGCCACAGCGGCGGCGATAGCCGGGCGCGCTGGCAACAATACCTGGCCGAGATCGCCCAGTCGTTGCAACTGGCGTGCCAGGCCGTCAGTGACAACCGCTATACCCACGAAAGCGGTGCCGTCGAGACACCGCGCGGCGCATGGCGCGACCGGCGGCCCGCCGATGTCAGTACGCTGCTCGACGACCTGTTGCCGGGGCTGGAGTGGGACACCGCCCTGGCCAGCCTGGCCAGCCTCGATCTCGCGGGCGTTGCCGAATGGCCGCCTGGCGCTGACGAGGCATCGGCCTCACGCCCCGATGCCGAGACGGAGCGCTCCCGATGATCATCGATGAGCTGGTACTGCCAGTGCTGATGGTATTGATGACGCTGGTGGCGGGCGTTTACCTGGTCGCCGTGATCGACCGCTGGCTGGCGGGTGCCTTCGGCCTGCCGCAGGGTGGAAGTGCCTGGCTGGGGCCCCTGCGCCGCGGGGCCTGGCTGCTCACCCAGCATGCCAATGCGACCGAGGCGCCGGACTGGCAGGCCTGGCGGCTGGCGCCGGCGCTTTACCTGGCGCTGGCTGCCATGGGGCTGGCGGTGGTGCCGTGGTCGGCTACGCTGGTCGCGACCGACCTGACCACCAGCGTGGTGCTGTGGGGCAGCGTGGAGGCGCTGGCCACGGTGGTGATCTTCCTGCACGGCTGGTCGGCCAACGCCCTGTTCGCGCTGATCGGTGCCTATCGCTACGTGGCCCTGGGGCTCTCCTACATCCTGATCAGCATGTTCGTGCTGATCGGCGTGGCCCTGCCTGCCGAATCGTTGCAGTTCACCCAGGTCGTCACCTCGCAGACGGAGATGTGGAACGTCGTGCGACAGCCACTGGGGCTGCCGCTGTTCCTGATCGTGGGGCTGGGCATGACCTTCTGGGGGCCGCTCAACCTGGCCGATGCCGACGACCTGGCAGGGGGCACCGCCTCGGAAGTGTCGGGGCCGCCGCGGCTGGTATGGGACGTCGCCCGGGCGGCGATGCTGGTGGCCTTCAGTGGCGTGGCGGCGAGCGCCTTCCTGGGCGGCTGGTTGGGCCCCTGGCTGCCGGGGCCGCTGTGGATGCTGATCAAGATGCTCGCTGTGCTGGTTGTGCTGTTGCTGCTCGGGTGGCTGCTGCCGCGGGTGGCGCCGGAACGCTGCATGACCCTGATGTGGGTGGTGTTGCTGCCGCTGTCGTTCGTCGACCTGCTCTGGGCGGGCATCGCCGCGTTGCTGAACGGATAAATGGAGAGGCTCGCGTGATGGACTATCCCCTTGGTGTCGATATCGCGTTTCTGCTGCTCGCCGTCCTGGCGGTCGTCTCGGCCTGGCGGGTGTTCTGCACCGATTCGATGGTGCGCGCCTCGTTCTTCCTGCTGGTGTCGTTCATTGCCGTGGGTGTGATCATGATGCTGCTGGCGGCCGTGTACCTGGGTGTGGCGATGTTCTTCATGATGGCCGTCGAGATGATGGTCATGGCGCTGTTCATGGTCATGTTCATGATGAACCCGGCCGGGCTCAATCCGATGATGATGGTCCACCAGCATCGTCTGTCCATCGGGGCCGGGGTGGCCGCGTTCGTGGTACTCGGCGGTGTGGCGCTGCTGGCCGACTTCCCGGTGCGGCCGTTGCCGGCCGGGCTCGAACCGGTGCGTTCACTGGGCGAGGAAATGCTCGGCGACTCGATGCTGATCTTCGAGTCGGCCGGCGTCGTGCTGCTCACGACGATGGTCGGCGTGGTGGTGCTGGCGAGTCATCGCGGACGCTACGGCGGCGCCGCGGAGGGTTCCATGCCACCCGGGCTGGAGCCGGGCGGGGAGCCGGCCGGGATGCCCGAAGCCGAGGAGGGCGGCGGCCACCACCACCATTGCCACTGACGGTAATGTCCTCGATCACCTACGCAGGGAGGCGGAAATGACACTCGTCACACTCTTGTTGCTGGCCGCGGCGCTGATCGGCATCGGGCTCTATGGCGCGCTCTCGCAGCAATCGTTCGTGATGCTGATGATGGGGCTCGAACTGATGCTCAACGGCGTCATGCTGGCGGCGGTGGCGTTCTGGGCCCTGAGCGGTGCCGGCGCGCCCGAGGGTCAGCTGCTGACCATCGTGGTCATGGCGGTGATGGCCATCGAGATGGCCATGGGCTTCGCCCTGGTGGTGGCGGTCTTCCGCACCAACCAGGCCGACATGACTGAAGCGCTGAGCGGGTTGAAGCACTGATGCTGTGGGTACTGGTCCTCGGCCCGCTGCTGCTCGCGATACTGGTGTATCTGGCCGGCCGGCGCTGCGGGCGTGCCGCCCTGACGCTGGGGGCGTCGCTGGGCATGCTGGCCACGCTGCTCCTGGCTTTGGTGGCGGTGATGGGCGATTGGCAGGGCGCCTATCGCTGGAGCGAGACGCTCGTCCTGTCGCTCGAGCTGTCGTCAGCCGGTCGCCTCTTCGCAGTGATGGTGCCCCTGGTCGCCCTGCCGATCATCGCTTATGCCGGCGTGCACGATCTGCCACGTCGCGATGATCACCACCGCACGACGGCGGGTGGCGCCCGGTTGCTGGCGTTGCTGGTGGCCTTCGTCGGCGCCATGCAGCTGCTGGTGCTGGCAAACGACCTGCTGACGCTGCTGATTGCCTGGGAGCTGATCGGTGCCTGTTCCTGGGCGCTGATCTCCCAGCGCTGGGGCGAGGTCGCCGTGGCGCGCGACGCGGCTCATGCCTTCCTGACCACACGCTTCGGCGATCTGGGGCTGTATATCGCCGCGGCAGCGGTTTTCGCTGGCACCGGCAGTTTCGGTTACACCGACCTGGCCGCCCTCGACGGCGGGCTCAAGCACGTCGCGGTGGCCGGGATCGTGCTCGCGGCGGCGGCCAAGTCGGCCCAGCTCCCGTTTTCGGCGTGGCTGTTCGCGGCGATGTCGGGGCCGATCCCCGTGTCGGCGCTGCTGCACGCCGCGACCCTGGTCGCGGCGGGACTCTACCTGCTTGCCCGGCTGCAGCCGGCGCTGGCGACGGTCGCCTGGTTCGCCCCGGTGGTCATCGCCACTGGCCTGGCCACCGCTCTGGCCGGCGGCGTGGTCGGCGCCTTGCAGGGGCACGCCAAGAAGCTGCTGGCGGCATCGACGTCGGCCCAGTATGGGCTGATGTGGCTGGCGGTGGGCGTGGGTTTCCCGGGGGTCGCCCTGGTGCACTTCGTGGCGCATTCTTTCCTCAAGGCCGGGTTGTTCCTGGCGACGGGGATAGCCGAGCGCCAGACCGGCAGCTACACCCTGGCCGACATGCGTCTCGGCCGGCGCTTGCCGGGGATCGCGATCGCCACGGCGGTGATGGCGCTGGCACTGGCCGGGCTGGCGCCGATGGGCTTCGCCTGGAGCAAGGAGCAGGTCGTCGCCGCGGCCGGCCAGCAGGGCGCGTGGCTGGCCCTGCTCGTTGCGCTGACCGGTGGGTTGAGCGCGCTGTATGCCACGCGCTTCCAGTGGCTGGCCTACGGGCGCGCGACCCGGCGTGAATCCAGCGGCCTGCCCGATGCGCCATCACCGTCGACTGTCGAGCGTGTCACGTTGATGGCCCTGGCCGCTGCCACCCTGCTGCTGTCGCTGTTGTGGTGGCCCGCGGCGCAGGCATGGCTGACCGGGGCGCTGGCCTTGTCGCTGCCCCAGAGCCACCCCTGGCAGCTGGTCGTCTCGTTGATACTGGTCGTGTTGGGCATTGCCGCGGGCGTGATGCTGGCACGCCGTCCCGAGCAGGCGGTACGCGGCTGGCAGGCCCTCGCCGCGAACTGGTTCGGCCTGCCGGTGCTGGCGCAAGGCATCGCCACCCGCGTCAATGCCCTTGGCCACGCCCTGGCACGCATCGACGATGCGGTCGTCGACGCCGGCCTGCGCGCGACGGCTCGCCTGGCCCGGTGGCTGGCACGTCACCACGCCCGCGAAGGGGAGTCCCTTGCCGAGGAGCTGCCGAGATCCCTGTCGCGGCTGGTCGACGAGGGCGGGCGCTGGGCCCGCCAGGCCCAGAGCGGCCAGACGCATCACTATTACACCGGCATCGCGGCCGGCCTTGTCATCATCCTGCTCATGCTCGTGATAGGAGTCGCCTTGTGATTCTCACCACTGCGCTGGCCGTGCCCTTGCTGGGCGCTGTCGCACTCGCCGGCTCAACGCGCTGGAGTGACGCTCGGGCACGTCAGGTCGCGGTCATCGCCGCGGTGCTGTCGCTGCTGGCGCTCGTCGTTGCCTGGGTTGGCTTCGAGCCGGCCGGGCCGCTGTTCCAGCATGTCGACGAACTGCGCTGGGTGCCGTCGCTGGGCGTCGCTTATCGGGTCGGGGTGGACGGCATCGCACTGTCGGTCGCGACGATGAGTGCGCTGCTGTTCGTCGCCGCCATCGTGTATCCGATGGACACGCGCGGCGAGTCGCGTCAGTACTACGCTTGGCTGCTGTTCCTGCAGGCCGTGTCGCTGGGGGTGTTCCTGGCGCTCGATCTGCTGCTGTTCTACGTGTTCTTCGATCTGACCCTGGTCGGCATGTACTTCCTGATCGGCCGCTGGGGGCATGGCGCGCCTCAAGCCTCGGCGCTCAAGTTTTTCCTGTATACCTTTGCCGGGTCGTTGCTGCTGCTGCTGGCGATCATCGGCCTGTATCTGTCGCTCGACCCCCACACCTTCGATATGCGGGTGCTGATCGAGCAACAGCCGATGGCCGGGAAGGGGCTGTATGCCGGGCTGGTCTTCCTGGCGTTGATGCTGGGGCTCGCGATCAAGACGCCGCTGGTGCCGCTGCATACTTGGCTGCCCCAGGCCCACGTCGATGCGCCGGGGCCGGCCTCGGCGATTCTCGCCGGGGTGCTGCTCAAGATGGGGACCTACGGCATGATCCGCCTGCCGCTGGCGATGCTGCAGGAAACCTTTGCCCGTTACGCCCTGACGGTGGCCGTCATTGCCCTGGTCGCCATCCTCTACGGCGCGCTGGTCGCCCTGGGCCAGCGGAATCTCAAGCGACGCATCGCCTATACCTCGATCAACCATATGGGCTACACGGTGCTGGGCATCGCCGTGGCCGCTGCCGCGTTCACCGACGACAGCCTGGTACGCCAGCTGGCCCTGACCGGCGCCACGGTCGAGATGGTGGCGCATGGCCTGATCACCGGCGCCCTGTTCCTGATCTGCGGTTCCTTCTGGCAGCGTACCGGGGAATATGACCTGGACCACTATGGCGGGCTGGCCAGCCAAGCGCCGCTATTGACCGGCTTTACCGCACTGGCGGCATTCGCCAGCCTGGGCATGCCGGGGCTGGCCGGCTTCGTTGCCGAGTTCCAGGTCTTCGCCGGCACCTTCGCCATCTATCCCTGGCTGGCGGTGCTGGGCGTCGTCGGGATATTGATCACCGCGGCCGTGTTCCTGGACATGCTCAGGCGGTTGTTCTTCGGGCGCCTGCCGGTACACCTGGGGCAGTTTGTCGAGTTGACGCGGCGTGAATGGAGCGTGCTCGGCGTGCTGTCGCTGGGGATCGTCGTCATCGGTGTCGCGCCGCGCTTCCTGCTGACGCTGATCGAGGCGTCGGCGGGTCTGCTGGTGGGAGGCCACTGATGCCCGTCGGCGACCTGCTCCCCGAAATCATTCTATTGCTGGGTGCGGTGATCATCGTGCTGTTCGCCGCCTTCGCCCCGCATGAGCGCCAGACCTGGGCCGCCGGCCTGGCGCTGGTGACGCTGGCGGCGGCCATGGCGTTCGCGGTGGCGCAGTGGGGTGCATCGCCGCGCCTGACGTTCTCCGGCGTATGGGCCCTGGATGGCCCGGCCATCGTCGCCAAGTGGCTGATTCTGCTGAGTGGCGCGATAGCCGTGCTGCTGTCGCCGGACTGGATGCGCAGCGACCCCCGGCATGGCGAGTATTACGCCCTGTGCCTGTTCGCTCTGCTCGGCATGCTGATGATGGCGTCGGCCACCGACAGCATGGAGCTGGTGGTCGGGGTGCTGCTGTCGTCGACCGCGAGCTACCCGCTGGTCGCCTACCACCGGGGCTTCCCGCCGGCGCTGGAAGCGGGCATGAAATACTTTCTGATCGGGGCGCTGACCAACGCCCTGCTGGTCATCGGGGTGGTCGTGCTGTTCGGCCTGGTCGGCGACACCGACTATCGGCGCCTTGCCGAGGCCCTCGGCGAGGCCGACCCCTGGGCCCTGAGTCTGGCTACCGCCTGTGTCGTGATCGGGTTGAGCTTCAAGCTCGCGGCATTTCCCGGGCATGCCTGGATGCCGGACACCGCCCAGGGCGCACCGGCGCCCATCGCCGCGTTGCTGAGCGTGGCGCCCAAGGTGGCCGCCGCGGTGGCACTGGCACGCTTCGTGACCGTGTTGCCGCCAGGCCAGGTCTGGCCCGCCGTCGTTGCCGGCATCGCGGTGGTGACCATGACACTGGGCAATCTGGCGGCGTTGCAGCAGAGCGACGTGCGTCGTCTGCTCGGCTGGTCGTCGGTTTCGCAATCGGGCTATGCCTTGATGGCGGTGGTTGTGGTCGGTAGCGATGCCCGCGCCCTGCCGGCCCTGCTGATCTTTCTGGGCAGCTACGTGCTCGCCAACCTGACGGCCTTCGCCGTGGTCACCCATCTACGCGGGCGCACCGAGCTGACCGACTATCACGGCCTGACGCGAAGCCAGCCGCTGGCTGTCGCGATATTGATCGTGGCACTGCTGTCACTGGTGGGCATTCCGCCGCTGATTGGCTTCTTCGGCAAGTTCCTGCTCTTCGAGGTGACCATCGACGCCGGTTACACCTGGTTGGCGGTGATCGCCGCACTCAACACCCTAGTGTCGCTGTTCTACTACCTGCGGGTGATCGCGGCGACCATGTTCAAGCCTGCCCGGGGGGCAGTGCACGTGTTGGGCGGCTGGTCATGGGTGACGCTGCTGGCAAGCGTGGGGCTCTTGCTGGTGGTGAGCCTCGGGGTGGAAGGCGGGCTGGCGATGATGTCCGCGCTGTCGTTCGCCGGCCCGAGCGCTTGATCGTTCCCTCCACGTGCGGGAGACATTGACGCGGATCAAGGCCTTGCGACAGCGATCGGGCAGCATGGACGGGAGCGGGGCGCGGTCCGGCGGCGTGGTGACACGGGAACCCTGAATCGGAGAGCGATCCCGTCCTTCCATCATCAGCAGGAGAGATCGCATGCGCATGCAGGGGAAGAGCGTCATCGTCACCGGCGGGGCCAGCGGCATCGGGCTGGCGAGCGTGGAGCGCTGCCTCGAGGAGGGGGCCAGCGTGGTCATCGCCGATATCGCGGGCAGCGATGGCGAGGCCCGGGCGGCGGCGCTGGACGGCCAGCACGCCGGGCGCTGCCTGTTCAAGGCGTGTGACGTCACCGATTCCACCCAGGTGGACCGGCTGTTCGAGGACTCGGTGGCGGAGCTCGGTAGCGTGGATGCCGTGTTCAACAACGCCGGCATCGGCGGCATCTGCCCGACCGACGAGCTGAGCGACGAGGATTACCTGCGGATCATCGACATCAACCTCAACGGCGTCTTCCGGGTCGCCCGGGCGGCACTGCGGGTGATGTATCGCCAGGGCAGCGGAAGCATCGTCAACTGCGCCTCCATCCTTGGCGTGTTCGGCCAGTCCCAGACCGCCGCCTACACCGCCGCCAAGGGGGGCGTGGTCAACCTCACCCGTACCCTGGCGATCGAGGCGGCGCCGAAGGGCGTGCGGGTCAACGCCATCGGCCCGGGCTATATCGACACGCCGCTGCTCGCGGATCTGGATGACGAGCTGCTCCAGGGGCTGATCCGCCTGCACCCCCTCGGCCGCCTGGGGCGCCCGCAGGAGGTCGCCAACGCCTTCCTGTTCCTGGCCGGCGACGAGGCCAGCTTCACCACCGGCACCACCCTGATGGTCGATGGGGGCTTCACCGCCGGCAAGTCGTGACGCCCCCGCGGATACGCCGGCGCCAGCCAGGGCAGGTCGGGCGCACTGGCTGGCTTGCCTGCCCCGGTCGCCGGGATCGGAAGTTTTCCGGCGACACCTGCCGGCATCCTGCCCATGAAGGCCCCTATTCGGAGAACATGCCGAAGATCAATCGTCTCAGCCAGCGGGTGCCGGGGTCCTTGTGGAAGCGGCGATGCCAGAACAGGTTGATGGGGACTTCCTGGGACAGCAGCGGGTGTTCCTGCATGGCCAGGCCGAGCCGGTCCCGGGTTGCCCTGGCCAGCTTGTCCGTCACCGTCACGACCAGGTCGGTCTCGCTGATGATGTAGGGCACGGCCGCGAAGTGGGGCAGCTTCAATCTCACGGGGCGCTCGATCCCGGCCCGGGCCAGCTGTTCCTCCACGAGACCGTGCCCGGTGTCCTTGGCGACGACCACCGCGTGCCTGGCGGCCATGAATTCATCGATTCCGAAATGGCCCCGGGCAAGCGGATGGCCACGGCGCAACAGGCAGACGTAGCGCTGCATGAAGAGCCTTTGCTGATAGAAACCGGCCCCCAGCTGGGGGATCAAGCCGATGGCCAGGTCGACATTGCCGTCTTCCATCTCCCGCTTCAGGTCGTCGCTGTGACTGCGCACCGTGCTCAAGGAGACCCCGGGAGCCTCTTGGGAGAGGCGTTCGATCAGGCGGGGCAGGAAGATGATCTCGCCGATATCGGTCATGGCGATCGTGAACGTTCGCTGGCTCGCTTGCGGCGCGAAGTCGTCCGGACGGTTAAGGGTCTCCTGAAGGAGCGCCAGGGCCTCGGCAATGGAGGGGTGCAGGTCGGAGGCCAGCGTCGTCGGCATCAGGCCTCTCGAGGTACGCTCGAAAAGTTCATCCCCGAACAAGGCACGCAGTCGCTTGAGCGCGTGACTGATCGCGGGCTGGGTAATGCCGAGGCGCCGGGCGACGCGCTGGGTGTTTTGCTCCTGGTAGAGGAGATCGAACACGACCAGCAGGTTCATGTCGATGTCGGACAGCTTGATCATGGTGTTCCCGTCTTCCAGAGGCGCCCGTGACCCCTGCTGGCATTGGACAAAGGTCGCGAACCGGGAGGCAGGAGTTGATTCAAGACTTTGAATCTTTTGGTTATTAGCGCCGTTTATGCCGTGAATTCAGGCCGCTGTGTGGTTTTCGCCGAGTCCGGTTCATAACGTCAGGGGCATCACGATACCCCTGACAGGTAGCCAGCCATGTTATATGAACCCTCCCGAAAGCGTCTTTCCCTCGGCATCGTCGGCGGCGGCATCGGCGGTGTGGCCCTTGCCGTGGCGCTCTCGCGCGACCCCGGTCTCGAGGTCTCCCTCTTTGAAGCGGCCCCCCGGTTCTCCGAGATCGGTGCCGGGGTGTCCTTCGGGCCCAACGCGGTGCAGGCCATCCGGCTCCTCGCGCTCGAGGCGCCGTACCGGCGCATTGCCGACGCCTCTCCGGCGCCCTTCGAGGACGTCTGGTTCGAGTGGCGCCGCGGCAGCGACGATAGCTACCTGACCGCCAGCCTGGCGCCGGGGTGCGGCCAGTCCTCGGTTCACCGCGCCGATTTCCTGGACGCCATCGTGGCCCACCTGCCCGACGGGATCGCGCAGTTCGGCAAGCGCTGCATAGACGTGCAGCAGGAAGCGAGTGGGGCGAGGGCGTACTTCGACGACGGCACCGCCTTCACCGGGGATATCCTGATCGGCTTCGATGGCATCAAGTCGGCGGTGCGCGAGCATGTGCTGCCCCCGACGCAACATCGGGGGCTCGAGCCGTTCTGGAGCGGTACCTATGCCTATCGCGGCATGATTCCCGTCCGGCAGCTGGAAGCGGCCATGGAAACCCGCGGGGTCAACCAGCGACTCGCCGTGGTGCCGCAGATGTACCTGGGCCATGACCGCCACATCCTGACGTTCCCGGTCAAGCACTCCGAGTTGATCAATGTGGTGGCCTTCCTGACCGATCGCTCCACGCCGACGCCCACGCTGGCTGAGGGGGAAGCCTGGGTAAATGCCGTGACCCAGGCGGAGCTGCGAGGCGTCTTCGACGGCTGGGGCGCCGCCTCTCAAGCCATCCTTTCCTGCATTCCCGAGCCGACGCGGTGGGCGCTGCATGAGTTGCCGGCCTTGCCGCGTTATCAGCGCGATCGCGTGCTGATCGTGGGCGATGCGGCCCACGCCATGCTGCCCCACCAGGGGGCGGGCGCGGGTCAGGCACTGGAAGACGCCTACGTGCTCGCCAGCCTGCTCACCGATGACGCCTGTACCCGGCATAACGCCCGGCAGGTGCTGGCGGCCTTCGAGGCGGTTCGCCATGCGCGCGCCTGCCGGGTACAGCGGACCTCTCATGAAGCCGGTGATCTTTACGAATACCGCGCGCCGGGCATTGGCGATGACGGGGTGCGTCTCGCCGCCGAGCTGGAAACCCGTTTCGACTGGCTGTGGAACCATGACCTGCGGGACGACGTGGCCGCGGCCAGGGCACGCCTGGGCTGGGAACCCGCCGCGCACCCTGCCTTGAGCTGATGACGACCGGGCGGCGAGGCCGGGGCCGCGTGGGGGAGGCTCAGCGGACCCCGGCCCGGTAGCTGTCGGGCTCGAGCCACAGGTGCCGATAGAGATCGCCTTGCAGGCAGAACATCGTCGGGCGCGCCCGAAAGTTGAACACGCGGTACAGGTGAAAGCGTGTGGCGTGGTCGCGTGAACAGGACAGCTCGTTCGGCGTGATGAAAAAGGGGCATTCCTTGGCAAAGGCCGTGGTCTTGACCTCGATCCAGCGCTCACGCCCGTCGGTATCGAATGAGAGTATGTCGAAGCCGGCGCCGTCGCCCCGGGTCTCGGCGACGTGCTCCACCGCCTCGGCGAGTTGGGGCGCGCCCTGTGACGTCAGGCGTTGGCGTTCATAGGCCAGGATGAAGCGTTCGCCGGCCTGGCCGAGTGCCTGATTGCGCGCTTCCCGGGCAAGATAGTCACGCTTGATGACCCTCGTGCCCGGAGCCTGCGCTTCTCGCTGTTCCATGGACGGTGCCTCGACGACGATATTGTCGAGCGTTTCCGTGTCGGCATCGATGACTGGGCGATCAGCCGCCGAGCGGGCCGCCTGATCGAAAATTTCGCTCTGCAATAAGCGGCGCTCGACACAGTCGACCAGCGTGGACTGGTAGTTGCTGAGTGGCCGGTACCCCATCACATACGGGCAATCGGCATCGCGCAGTACCGCGCTGATGTTGCGATGCTTGTACTCCAGGGAGGCACGCGATCGCCCTGACAACCGGTCTAGCAACTGGCGGTTGAGCGCCGCCTTGTTATAGCGCTGGTTGCTCAACTCGGCGATCAGCATTTGATGATAGGTGTCGACGATGGCCTCAATCTCGTCGACGGACCAGGAATCCTCTCGGGGCATCGTTCACTCGATATTCTGGATCTGCTCGCGCATCTGCTCGATCAGCACCTTCAGCTCCACCGCACAGCGGGTGCTCTCGGCGACCACGGCCTTGGAGGAGAGGGTGTTGGCCTCGCGGTTGAGTTCCTGCATCAGGAAATCCAGGCGCCGGCCGATCGGGCCCTTCTGGCCGAGCTGGCGCTCGACCTCGGTGACGTGGGTCTCGAGGCGGTCGAGTTCCTCGTCGACGTCGGCCTTCTGGGCGAGCAGGGCGACCTCGGCCTCGAGCCGCTGGGGGTCGAGCTCGGCCTCGAGGGCGTTCAGGCGTTCGGTGAGCTGGGTGCGCTGGCGCTCGAGGATCGAGGGCATCAGGCGGCGCACCTCGGCGACCTGCACGCGCACGGCGTCGAGCCGCTGCTGGATGAGCTCGGCCAGCCGCTCGCCCTCGCGGGCGCGGCCGTCGATCAGGTCGTCGAGGGCGGCGTCGAACAGCGCCCGGGCGGCCTGCTTGACGGTGTCCAGGTCGATGCCGCGGGCGTCCACCACGCCGGGGTGGTCGAGCAGGGCGAGGGCGTCGGGCATCGGGGCGTCGGGCAGTTCGGCGCGCACCTCGTGCAGGGCGCGGGCGAGCTCGGCCAGGCGTTCGCGGTTGACGCTCAGCGTCTCGCCGCCGGTGGCCGGGTCGAAGCGCAGGCTGCACTCCACCTTGCCGCGGGCCAGCCGCCGGCGCAGCGCCTCGCGGAAGGCCGGCTCCAGGTCGCGCAGGGTGTCCGGCAGGCGAAAGTGCGGTTCCAGGTAGCGCTGGTTCACCGAACGCAGTTCCAGTTGCAGGCTGCCCCAGTCGGCGTCCCGGGTCTGCCGGGAAAAGGCGGTCATGCTGTACGCCATGCAAGCTCCTTGGCTGTTCATCGCGAAAAGGCCTGCGGCCAGTGTAACGAATCCGCGCCGGGGTAGCGCGAACGTGTAGAATGTCGCCCCATCCGGGGCCACCCGGCAAGACTTCGTTTCCAGCGATCCTGACGAGAGGTGATATGCACTCAGGTCCTATCCGTCCCAGTGGGCGCCAGCCCGAGCAGACCCGCGAGATTCAGCTGATCCGTGACTATACCCGGCATGCCGAAGGGTCGGTGCTGGTGGCCTTCGGCGACACCCAGGTGCTGTGCAACGCCAGCGTCGAGGCCGGCGTGCCGCGCTGGCTGCGTGGCAAGGGCCAGGGCTGGGTGACCGCCGAATACGGCATGCTGCCGCGGGCCACCCATACCCGTGGCGCCCGCGAGGCGGCGCGTGGCAAGCAGGGCGGACGCACCCTGGAGATCCAGCGGCTGATCGGTCGGGCGCTGCGTGCGGTGGTGGATCTCAAGAAGCTCGGCGAATTCACCATTACCGTCGACTGCGACGTCATCCAGGCCGACGGTGGCACCCGTACCGCCTCGATCACCGGCGGTTGCGTGGCACTGGTGGATGCCATTCGTCATCTGCAGCGCGAGAAGCTGATCAAGGGCGACCCGTTCAAGCAGCTGGTCAGCTCAGTGTCGGTAGGCGTCTACAAGGGCACGCCGGTGGTCGATCTCGACTATCCGGAGGACAGCGCCGCGGACACCGACATGAACGTGGTGATGACCGAAGGCGGCGGACTGATCGAGGTGCAGGGCACCGCCGAGGCGGCGGCATTCTCGCGGGCCGAGCTCGATACCATGCTCGACCTGGCCGAGGGCGCCGGTGCCGAGCTGTTCGCCCGTCAGCGCGAGGCACTGGGCATCCGTGCCTGATGCCGGGGCCTGAACCAGCGACGCCGGCCCGAGGGCCGGCGTCAGTCAGGTGCGACGAAAGGCAGGGGGTTACAGCTTGAGGTCGTACTCCACGATCAGCGGGGCGTACTCGGAGAAGGTGGCATCACGGTCGATCCAGGCATCGACCACGTGGCGGCGAAACTCGGGGCCGACCACCTGATAGTCGATGCGCCAGCCTTCCTGCCGGGCGCGCGGCACGTCCTGGTCGAGCCGCGGCCACCAGGTGTACTCGCCGGCGTCGCGGTTGACCTCGCGGAAGGTGTCGATGAAGCCGGTGGGCCCGAACACCTGATCCATCCAGGCGCGCTCTTCGGGCTTGAAGCCGGGCGTGGTCTGGTTGTCCGCCCAGTTGGCGAGGTCCACGGTCTTGTGGGCGATGTGCCAGGTGCCGCAGATGATGTACTCGCGGCGCTTGCGGGCCATCTTGGACAGGTATTCCTGATACTGGGCCATGAACGACTGCTTGGCGGCATAGTCGCTGCCGTCGGGCATCAGGAAGCTGGCGATGCTGAAGCGGTCGTAGTCGGCCTGCAGGAAGCGTGCCTCGTTGTCGCACTCCGGGAAGCCCAGGCCGTACATGATCGCCTTGGGGATCTTGCGGCAGTACAGCCCGACGCCCGAGAAGCCGTCCTGCTCGGCATCGAGGAAGTAGCCTTCGTACCCTTCCGGGTAGAGGATGCGGTCGTCGAGTTCGAAACTCTTGGTCTTCAGGTTCTGCACGCAGACGACGTCGGCATCCTGGTTCTCCAGCCAGTCGAGGAAGCCTCGCTCGACGGCGGCCTGAATTCCGTTGACGTTGATGCTGGCGATTTTCATACATGGTCCCTTTTTCGTCGCGCGTGTATGATACCTGAGCTTTCGACGTTTGGGTAAATGACTCGAGCCAATCATTCGGATAAGGGGAGCATCACGCCGTGGCCGCCCAGTTGCAGGATTATCAGCGAGACTTCATTGCCTTCGCCATCGAGCAGGGCGTGCTCAAGTTCGGTGAATTCACCCTCAAGTCCGGCCGTGTCAGCCCCTACTTCTTCAACGCCGGCCTGTTCAGAAGCGGTGCCGCGCTGGCGCGCCTGGGGCGCTGCTACGCCCAGGCCATCGCCGACAGCGGCATCACCGCCGACGTGCTCTTCGGCCCCGCCTACAAGGGCATCCCGCTGGGCGCCACCACCGCCGTGGCGCTGGCCGACCATCACGACCGCGACCTGCCCTTCGCCTTCAACCGCAAGGAGGCCAAGGACCACGGCGAGGGTGGCCTGATCGTCGGCGCCGAGCTCGCCGGGCGCATCCTGATCATCGATGACGTGATCACCGCCGGTACCGCGATCGGCGAGGTGATGCAGCTGATCGATGCCGCCGGCGCCGAGCCCGCCGGCGTGGTGATCGCGCTGGACCGCCAGGAGCGGGGGCAAGGCGAGAAGAGCGCCATCCAGGAGGTCGAGGCCCGCTATGGCATGCCGGTGGTCAGCATCGTCACCCTCGACGACGTGCTGGCCTATCTCGAGAGCCACGCCGGCGATGCGCTCAAGCCCCATGCCGAGGCGATCCGCGCCTACCGGGAACGCTACGGGGTCGTCGCGGACTGAGCCAACGGAAACGCCGTTTGATAATCGCTAATGTTATGCCATAGTGAAGGCGTTGTCAGGCCGTTACGCGAGGCTTTGCCCATGAAACCGTTGTTCGTTGCCACCCTGGCCACCGTCGGCCTGGCCCTCAGCCAGTCGGCGCTGGCGCTCAGCATTTCCGCCAATGCCGGCCCCGACGCCGCCGGTGTCGAGGCCAGCCAGACGATCTTCCCCACCCTGCGGGCCGGCGTCGGCTATCTCAGGTCGGACGACAGCGGTGCCGATGCCGACATCTACTCCGGCTCGCTGATGTTCACGCCCTTCGTGCCGGGGATCGACGTTTCCGTGGGCGCCCGCTACCAGTACCAGAACACGGCCTTCGGCGATGGCGGCGGCCTGGGGCTGGGCGGTTCGCTGTTCGTGCCCACGCCGATCCCGTTGACCTCGGTCGGCGGCTACGGCTTCTACACGCCGAACGGCCTCACTCACGGCGACATCGACCGCAGCTACGAGTACGGCGCCCAGGCGCGGGTCGAGCTCGTCTCGCACACCTATGCCTATGGCGGGTATCGCTACTACCGCACCGATTTCGACGACGGCGGCGACCATACCCTGGACAGCGGGCCGGTGATCGGGGTGAGTGTGGGATTCTAGGTATCCGGGGCTACGGGCTACGGGCTACGGACCAGGCGCCGGCTTCGGGGCGCTATAGAGAGCAATCGGCGTCCCTTTCGGGGCGCCGATTGCGTATCATGGCGCGGTCGCCGTCACCCAGGTTTCTGTTCCGCGCATGCTCGATATCGTCCTCTACGAACCCGAGATTCCGCCCAATACCGGCAATCTGATCCGGCTGTGCGCCAATACCGGCTTTCGTCTGCACCTGATCGAGCCGTTGGGCTTCACCCTCGACGACAAGCGCCTGCGCCGGGCCGGGCTGGACTATCACGAGTGGGCCCGGGTGCGGGTCCATGCCGACTGGCTGGCGTTTCTGCGCGACGTGGCGCCCGAGCGGGTGTTCGCCGTTTCCACCCGCGGGCGTACCGGCTACCATGAGCCCGCCTATCGCGAGGGCGATGCCCTGGTGTTCGGCCCCGAGACCCGCGGCCTGCCGCAGGCGCTGCTCGATGCCCTGCCGCCGTCGCAGCGGCTGCGCATCCCCATGCTGCCCGACAGCCGCAGCCTCAACCTGTCCAACGCCGCAGCGGTGCTGGTCTTTGAAGCCTGGCGCCAGCTCGGATTTGCGGGCGCCGGGCTGCCGGGGGCCGGCGAATCCGTGACGTCCGCCGAGGCTTCCCGTTCTCCCAACGCGCCCACGGCCGGCGATGCCGGCGACGAGTGATTCATGTCGATTCAACAGCGACTCGCCAAGCTCAATCCCCGCCAGCAGGAGGCGGTGCGCTACATCGACGGCCCCTGCCTGGTGCTGGCCGGCGCCGGCTCCGGCAAGACCAGCGTGATCACCACCAAGATCGCCTACCTGGTCCAGGAGTGCGGCATGAGCGCACGCAAGATCGCCGCGGTGACCTTCACCAACAAGGCCGCCCGAGAGATGAAGGAGCGCGTCGGCCAGCTGCTCAAGGGCCGCGAGGGCCATGGCCTGACGGTGTCGACCTTTCACACCCTGGGGCTCAACATCATCCGCGGCGAGCTCAAGACGCTGGGCTACAAGCCGGGGTTCTCGCTGTTCGACCCCGAGGATGCCAAGGCGCTGCTGCGCGACCTGATGCAGAAGGATGCCCAGATCGATGCCGAGCAGATCAACCGCGTGCAGCACCAGATCTCGACCTGGAAGAACGACCTGGTACTGCCCGGCCAGGCGATGTCGCATGCCGCCGATGACGACGAGCAGTACGCCGCCCGGCTCTACGAGGCCTACAACCGCCATCTCAAGGCCTACAACGCGGTCGACTTCGACGATCTGATCCTGCTGCCGGTGGTGCTGCTCTCGAGTGACACCGAAGCCCTGGCCCGCTGGCGGCGCAAGATTCACTACATGCTGGTCGACGAGTATCAGGACACCAACATCAGCCAGTACCAGCTCGTGCGGCTGCTGATGGCCGAGCGCGCCACCTTCACCGTGGTCGGCGACGACGACCAGTCGATCTACGCCTGGCGCGGGGCGCGCCCCGAGAACCTGGTGACGCTCGGCGAGGACTTCCCGCGGCTGAAGGTGATCAAGCTCGAGCAGAACTACCGCTCCACCGGGATCATCCTGCGTGCCGCCAACACGCTGATCAGTAACAACCCGCACGTCTACGAGAAGGCCCTGTGGTCGGACAAGGGGATCGGCGCGCCGATCCGCATCGTCGTCAACCGCCACGAGGAGGCCGAGGCCGAGCGGGTGGCCAGCGAGATCCTCACCCGGCGCATCAAGGAATTGGCCGCCTGGCGCGACTTCGCGGTGCTCTATCGCGGCAACTTCCAGGCCCGGCTGCTCGAGCTCAAGCTGCAGCACTACCAGGTGCCCTACAAGCTCTCCGGGGGCACCTCCTTCTTCTCGCGCAACGAGATCAAGGACGCCATGGCCTACCTGCGTCTGCTGATCAACCCGGGCGACGATAACGCCTTTCTGCGCATCGTCAACGTGCCGCGCCGCGAGATCGGCCCCGGCACCCTGGAGAAACTCGCCAACTATGCCACCGAGCGAGGCGAGTCGCTGTTCGCCGCCTGCCACGAGCTGGGCCTTTCCCAGGTGCTGCCCGAGCGGGCCGTGGAGCGCCTGGGCCGCTTCACCCGATTCATCGACGGCGTGCGCCGGCGCATGGATCAGGGCCATGCCCTGGGCGCGCTGCGCGAGATGTTCCGCGACATGGACTACGAGGCCTGGCTGCACCAGAACGCCAGCGCGCCGACCGTTGCCGAGCGGCGCATGGCCAACGTCTGGACGCTGCTCGACCAGCTCGAGAAGTCCATGGAGCGCGAGGAGGGCGAGGAAACCGATGACGTCGAGTCGGCGATCTCGCGGCTGGTGCTGCGCGACATCCTCGAGCAGCAGGCCGAGGAGGACGACTCCGACCGTGTCCAGCTGCTCACCCTGCACGCCGCCAAGGGCCTGGAGTTTCCCCACGTCTACGTGATGGGCCTCGAGGAGGAGCTGCTGCCCCACCGCAACGCCATCGAGGCCGGCACCATCGAGGAGGAGCGCCGCCTGGCCTACGTCGGCATCACCCGCGCCCGCCAGACCCTGACCCTGACGCTGGCCCGTCAGCGCAAGGCCTACGGCGAACTGATGGACTGCACACCGAGCCGCTTCCTCGACGAGTTGCCCGAGGCCGACCTCGACTGGGAAGGCCGCGCCGACAAGGAAGACCCCGAGAAGAAGCAGGCCCGGGGCAAGGATGCCATCGCCGGGCTGCGTTCGCTGCTGGGGTGAGCGTCAGGCCGGGGCGCGCGGGCTTGTCAGGCAGCCAGCTGCGCCTCGGCGAAGTCGACCAGATTCTGGTAATCGCGCCGGCGAATGATGGTCTCGACGATCTCGGCATCCAGGGTCAGATAGTCGTGGACCAGAGCATTGCGCAGGCCGATGACCTTGTTCCAGGGGATGCCGCTGTCGTCATGGCCCAGGCTCTTCAGCTTGGAGAAGGTCTGGCGGGCGTCGCTGGGTACCACGACGCCCAGCGACTTCAAGCGTTGCTTGGCAATGCCGATGCAGGCTTCGGTCAGCAGCTGCAGGTTGCGCTCCGCCGCGCGATAGAGCAGGGCGTTCAGGCCATCGGGAGCCGTGGCGGCCTGATGCAGCAGCGCCAGTTCCTCGGCCAGGGTCGCCAGGTGTTCCCGCATGGCATTGATGTATTCGGTTTCCACGTGATGGGGGCTCGTTGCTTCAGGCGTAGTGCTGCTGATGATACTGGTGATCGATTTCCCACATCGAGGTGATGCGTTGTTCTTCCCGAATCAGCCTCAGCTTGTCTCTGGCGAGCAGTACCCGGCCGGTGCGGATGATCGCATGCGCCAGCGGAAGCGGTGCCAGGTTGATATCCACGATGGAGAGCTGGTCTTCCGCAAGGCCCAGTTCGTCCTGCCAGGTCTGGGCCAGCAGCTGGGGGCGGAGACGGCGCTCCAGGGCGTCCTTCTCGAAGTGGCGAAAGGCCACGGCGAGGTCGTAGTCGCTGTCGGCGCCGGCGGTCCCCTTGGCGCGTGAGCCATAGAGCCACAGTACGGCGATGTCGTCGTCCCGGGCAGCCAGTTCGGCGAGGCCCTTCAGGATATCTGTCGGATCGGCCATCGTTGCTCCTCTGGCGCCTCGGCGCCTGTCTCCGGCGACAGTCTAGCAAGCCAGTCCCTTCTCGATCCTCTTTTCGCTTTCTCCCTCCGGGCAGGTGGCGCCATCGTCTGTCGCGATCTGCCCGTTGCGCGAGGACTGCCTCACTCGTGACGGGTGTCGGAAAGGTCCGCGAAGCGCCCGGTGAAGGGTTTGGGCCGGGGGAAGGCCAGGTCGCCGTGCTTGCTGGTCTGAAGACCCAGGCCGACCAGCGCCTCGGCCAGCTTGACCGCGGCGGTGACGCCCTCGATCACCGGCAGGCCCACAGCGTCGCTGATGCGGGCGGTGAGGTCGGCCATGCCGCCACAGCCCAGCACGATGGCGCCGATGTTGTCGGCGTCGCGGGCGCGGCGGCACTCGGCGACGATCCGCTCGAAGGCGGCGTCGCCGTTCTTCTCCAGGTCGAGCACCGGGATCTCCGCGGCGCGCACTCGCCGGCAGTGCCCAGCGAAGCCGTAGCTGGCCAGCAGGTGCTCGGCGATGATGCCGGTGCGCCCCAGGGTAGTGACGATCGAGAAGCGCGTGCTGACCAGGGTCGCCATGTGAAAGGCGGCCTCGGCAATGCCGATCACCGGGGCCCGGGTCAGTTCGCGGGCGGCCAGCAGCCCCGGGTCGCCGAAGCAGGCGATGATGTAGGCATCGGCGCCCTCGGCCTCGCCGCGATGCACTTCGTCGATGACCCCCACGGCGCTGATGGCCTCGTCGAAGTGGCTCTCGATGGAGACCGGGCCACTGTCGGGATTGACCGCGGTAATGCGGGTGCCGGGGGCGGCGATGCGCTCGGCGGCCGCACCGATGGTGGCCGTCATGCCGGCGGTGGTGTTGGGGTTGATGACACGCAGATCCATCGGTTCGCCTCGCAGTGGTGGCTGTCTTTCCGGGTCAAGATAAACAACTCGCCGGGGCACAGGAACAACATGTCTTGATTTTTTGTATACAAAAAGTGATGATCCAGTGTCATGTCGCTATTGTCGCCGTGCCGCGATGGTGCATGGCCAAGGCGGCGCCTGCGACATTCGAGGGGGTTGCGCGACCCGTGCGCACAACCTAGCTTTTAATTGTATACATTGGTGTGCCATGTCAGGCTGACCAGACCATGCGCTCCGGCCTCGCGGCCATCGCGAACAACAAAAGGACCCCGGGAATGATGACACCACGCGACTCCGACTATCCCCGTGACCTGATCGGCTACGGCCGCACGCCGCCGCAGGCCGACTGGCCCGGCCAGGCGCGCATCGCCGTGCAGTTCGTGCTCAATTACGAGGAGGGCGGCGAGAACTGCGTGCTGCACGGGGACGAGGGCTCCGAGCAGTTTCTCTCCGAGATCATCGGCGCCGAGTCCTATCCGGATCGCCACCTGAGCATGGAGTCGATCTACGAGTACGGTTCCCGGGCCGGTGTCTGGCGCATCCTGCGCGAGTTCGAGCGCCGCGGCCTGCCGTTGACGGTGTTCGGCGTGGCAATGGCACTCGAGCGCAATCCCGAGGTGGCGCACGCCTTCAAGGAACTGGGCCACGAGATCGCCTGCCACGGCTACCGCTGGATCCACTACCAGAACGTGCCGGAACGCATCGAGCGCGAGCACATGAAGCGCGCCATCGAGATCTTCCAGTCACTCTACGGCGAGAAGCCGCTGGGCTGGTACACCGGCCGCGACAGCCCCAACACCCGGCGGCTGGTGCTCGACGAGGGCTCGTTCCTCTACGACAGCGACTACTACGGCGACGACCTGCCGTTCTGGACCCGTGAGGCCGACAGCCAGGGCAAGCTCCACGACCACCTGATCGTGCCCTATACCCTGGACAGCAACGACATGCGCTTCGCCGCGCCGCAGGGCTTCAACACCGCGGAGCACTTCTTCACCTACCTGCGCGACGCCTTCGACGTGCTATATGCCGAGGGCGAGGACACGCCGAAGATGCTCTCGGTGGGCATGCACTGCCGGCTGCTGGGGCGCCCCGGCCGCTTCCGTGCCCTGCAGCGCTTCCTCGACCACATCGAGGCCCACGATCGGGTCTGGGTGACCCGCCGCGTGGATATCGCCCGCCACTGGGCCGAGCATCATCCGGCTCCGGCGCGCTAAGCCCGGGCTTATTGCAGGATGCCGTATCTAGCGAGGCTGATCCGTCGACAGCCTGTCTCCGGCGCCTCTCGCTTGAGAGGATCCCAACACTTTCAGGACACACCATGCACCAACGTTCCTACTACTCGCCCAAGGGCGGGCTGCCGCCCCAGACCCAGCTGCTCTCGGACCGCGCGGTATTCACCGAAGCCTATGCGGTGATCCCCAAGGGCGTGCTGCGCGACATCGTTGCCAGCTACCTGCCGTTCTGGGACAACACCCGGCTTTGGGTGCTGTCGCGCCCGCTGTCCGGCTTCGCCGAGACCTTCTCCCAGTACATCATGGAGGTCGGCCCTGGCGGCGGCAGCGATCGGCCGGAGCTCGACCCGGGCGCCGAGGGCGTGCTGTTCGTGGTCGAGGGCGAGCTGACCCTTACCCTGGCCGGCGAACGCCACATCCTGACGCCGGGCGGCTACGCCTTCATCCCGCCGGGCTGCGACTGGCAGGTGCGCAATGCGGCCGACAGCGAGGTGCGCTTCCACTGGATCCGCAAGGCCTACGAGTTCGTCGAGGGGCTTGGCGTGCCGGAGCCCTTCGTGGTCAACGAGGTCGACGTCGAGCCGACGCCGATGCCTGACACCGACGGCAAGTGGACGACCACGCGCTTCGTCGACCCGGCCGACCTGCGCCACGACATGCACGTCAACATCGTCAACTTCCAGCCCGGCGGGGTGATCCCCTTCGACGAGACCCACGTCATGGAACACGGCCTGTACGTGCTCGAGGGCAAGGCCGTCTACCACCTCAACCAGGACTGGGTCGAGGTCGAGGCCGGCGACTACATGTGGCTGCGCGCCTTCTGCCCGCAGTCCTGCTACGCCGGCGGCCCGGGGCCGTTCCGATATCTGTTGTACAAGGACGTCAATCGCCACCCGAAGCTGCGTCTGGACAGCCGCTGATAGAGCGCCAGCCTGAGGGGCGCCGGGGGCAGGCGGGGAAGGAGGTCCGATGCCACGGATGGCATCGGTAGCGCCCAAGGAAGGGTTCACAGCGCCTCCTTGATGGTCCGACACTTCGGAGCCTGCTGCCGGGTCAGCCCCGGTGTGCAGGCCGGCTGGAGAATGAATCCGAGGAAGCCAATATGCTGGAACTCAAGGCCGAGCTGCTGACGCCGGAGGCGTTCGCCCCGTTCGGCGACGTCATCGACACCCGCGTCAGCGACTCCTTTCCGATCAACGCCGGGCGTACCCGGCGCTACCACGACCTGGCGCGGGTCGAGACCCTCGGCGAGGGGGCGCGGACGCTGGTCAGCATCTTCGTCAGCCAGCCGGTCGAGGTGCCGCTTACGATCGACTTTCTGGAGCGCCACCCGCTGGGCAGCCAGGCCTTCATGCCGCTGCACGAGGAACGCTTCCTGATCGTCGTCGCGCCGCCGGGCGAGACGATCGACCCCGGCGACGTGCGCGCCTTCGTCACCGATGGTCGCCAGGGCGTCAACTACCGGGCCGGCACCTGGCACGCCATCCAGTCGGTGCTCGACCGCGAGGGCGAGTTTCTGGTCGTCGACCGCGGCGGCCCGGGCCACAACTGCGACGAGCACCCGCTGGCGGCACGCATTCAGTTTGCCTGAAAAAAATAACGGAAATTAATTCCGTAAAAATATCGGCGGCCCGGGTCGTCGATCCCCCCGCTTCCTGTCACACCTTTCCTGCACGCCGGCCAATGCCGGCTTTTTTTGTTGCAGTGCACCCGTGAGCCCTGAGTCGGGCACCGTGCCGGTGGCGCCGCGGGTGAGGTTTTAGATTCCAGTATTTTTTAATGGAAAGTATTTCCAAAAATATTGACAGCCTGTGTCGGGAGGCCTAAGTTGGCAGCAACAACAACGATTCGAACCGCTCAGGAGGATCCGCCCGTGACCAGGATGACCGCAGCAGAAGCCGCCGTTCACGTGCTCAGGAAGGAGGGCGTCGACGTCGCCTTCGGCCTGCCCGGCGCCGCCATCAACCCCTTCTACGCCGCCCTGCGCAAGGTCGGCGGCGTGGACCACGTGCTTGCCCGCCACGTCGAGGGCGCCTCGCACATGGCCGAGGGCTACACCCGCGCCCGGGCCGGCAACATTGGCGTGTGCATCGGCACCTCCGGCCCGGCGGGAACCGACATGATCACCGGGCTGTACTCGGCCAGCGCCGATTCCATCCCCATCCTGTGCATCACCGGCCAGGCCCCCAGCGACAGGCTGCACAAGGAAGACTTCCAGGCGGTGGACATCAAGGCCATCGCCGGGCCGGTCACCAAGTGGGCGATCACCGTGCTCGAGCCGGCCCAGGTGCCGCGCGCCTTCCAGCAGGCCTTCCAGCTGATGCGCAGCTCGCGGCCCGGCCCGGTGCTGATCGACCTGCCGATCAACGTGCAGATGGCCGAGATCGAGTTCGACCCCGACACTTACGCGCCGCTGCCGGCCTACAAGCCGACCGCCAGCCGCGCCCAGATCGAAAAGGCGATCGGCATGCTCAACGCCGCCGAACGGCCGTTGCTGGTCGCCGGCGGTGGGGTGATCAATGCCGATGCCGCCGACAAGCTGGTCGAGTTCGCCGAGCTCACCGGGGTGCCGGTGATCCCCACCCTGATGGGCTGGGGCACGATTCCCGACGATCACCCGCTGATGGCCGGCATGGCCGGGCTGCAGACCTCGCACCGCTACGGCAACGCGACGCTGCTGGCCTCGGACTTCGTGATGGGCATCGGCAATCGATGGGCCAACCGCCATACCGGCGACGTGGCCAGCTACACCGAGGGGCGGACCTTCGTTCACGTCGACATCGAGCCGACCCAGATCGGCCGCATCTTCGGCCCAGACTACGGCATCGTCTCCGATGCCGGGGCCGCGCTGGACCTGTTCATCGAGGTGGCGCGCGACCTCAAGGCGGCCGGCCATCTCAAGGACCGCAGTGCCTGGGCCGAGGCCTGCCGCGAGCGCAAACGCACGCTGCTGCGCAAGACCCACTTCGACGAGGTGCCGGTCAAGCCGCAGCGTGTCTATGAGGAGATGAACCGCGCCTTCGGCCGGAACACCCGTTACGTCAGCACCATCGGCCTGTCGCAGATCGCCGGCGCGCAGTTCCTGCACGTCTACAAGCCGCGCCACTGGATCAACTGCGGCCAGGCCGGCCCGCTGGGCTGGACGATCCCCGCCGCGCTGGGGGTGTGCCGCGCCGATCCGGACGCCGAGGTCGTGGCGCTGTCGGGGGACTATGATTTCCAGTTCATGGTCGAGGAGCTGGCGGTAGGGGCGCAGTTCAACCTGCCCTACATCCACGTGCTGGTGAACAACTCCTACCTGGGGCTGATCCGCCAGGCGCAGCGCAACTTCGACATGGACTACTGCGTGCAGCTGTCGTTCGAGAACATCAACTGCCCCGAGATCAACGGCTACGGCGTCGATCATGTCTCGGTGGTCGAGGGGCTGGGCTGCAAGGCGATCCGCGTCACCGAGCCCGGCCGCATCGGCGCGGCCTTCGCCGAGGCCCGCGAGCTGATGAAGCAGTACCGGGTGCCGGTGGTGGTCGAGGTGATCCTCGAGCGAGTCACCAACATCGCCATGAGCGGCAAGGGGCTGGCCGACGTCAACGAGTTCGAGGCGCTGGCCGAGACCGCCGAGGAGGCGCCGACGTCGATCGCCACCCTGGCCTGATCGGCCCGCGAGGCGCGGAACGGCTTGGCCCGCTTCGCGGCTTGATTGGAAACCCATTCCCGGGCTCTCGGTAATGTCGGGCGCCGGGGGCAAGGCGAAGCGAGGGTCCTTTGCCATGGATGGCAAAGGTAGCGCCCAGGGAAGGGTTCACAGCGCCCTCGCGTAGGCTTGCCGCCGGGAAAGCCCATTTCTTGTCCGCCGGGATTTGAAAGGAGCTCTTACGAGCGAGAGGAGTAAGAAATGCCCAGATTCGCCGCCAACCTCAGCATGCTGTTCACCGAGGAGGACTTCTTCGACCGCTTCAAGGCCGCCGCGGACGCCGGCTTCAAGGGCGTCGAGTACCTCTTCCCCTACGATTACCCGGCCGCCGACATCAAGCAGCGGCTCGACGACAATGACCTGACTCAGGTGCTGTTCAACCTGCCAGCCGGCGACTGGGCCGCCGGCGAGCGCGGCATCGCCTGCCACCCGGATCGCGTCGAGGAATTCCGCGCCGGCGTCGACAGCGCCATCGAGTACGCCCGGGTACTCGGCAATACCCAGGTCAACTGCCTGGCCGGCATCCAGCCCGAGGGCGTCAGCGACGCCGACGCCCGCCGCACCCTGGTGGAGAACCTGCGCTTCGCCGCCGGCAAGCTCGCCGACGCCGGTATCCTGCTGATCGCCGAACCGATCAACACCCGCGACATCCCGGGCTTCTTCCTCAACCGCACCGAGCAGGCGCTGGCGCTGTTCGACGAGGTGGGAAGCCGAAACCTCGAGCTGCAGTACGACATCTATCATATGCAGATCATGGAGGGGGACCTGGCGCCGACCATCGAGAAACATCTCGATCGCATCGCCCACGTGCAGCTGGCCGACAACCCGGGCCGCCACGAGCCGGGCACCGGCGAGATCAACTATCCGTTCCTGTTCGCCCACCTCGACCGGCTGGGCTACGACGGCTGGATCGGTTGCGAGTACAAGCCCAAGGCAGGTACCCAGGAGGGGCTGGGCTGGCTGGACGCCGTACGCTGAAACGCTACTGCGCTCGGCATCTCGATCGCCGGCGGTGCTCGGAGTCCTCATGTACTGGAGTACATTCCGGCTCCTCCGCGCCGGCGGCGACCGACCTGCCATCGCTCGTAACGCGTTTCATGCCAGGAAAGATCAAGAGACGTTGCGACTCATCATGCTAGTGACAGGAGAACAATCATGAGCAAGATCGGTTTTATCGGCCTGGGCATCATGGGCCGTCCCATGGCGGGCCACCTGCTCGACGCCGGCCACGACCTGGTCACCGTCAAGCGCAACAAGCCGCTGGCCAGCGAGCTGGCCGACAAGGGCATGCAGGAGCTGGCCGACCCGAAGGCGGTCGCCGAGGCCTCCGAGGTGATCATCACCATCGTTCCTGACACCCCGGATGTCGAAGAGGTGCTGTTCGGCGAGGGCGGGGTGATCGAGGGGCTCAAGCCCGGCACCCTGGTCATCGACATGAGCTCGATCGCCCCGCTGGCGACCCAGGAGTTTGCCAAGCGCATCGAGGCAGCCGGCGGCGAGTACGTCGATGCCCCGGTCTCCGGTGGCGAGGGTGGCGCGATTAACGCTGCGCTGACGATCATGGTCGGCGCCACTCAGGAGGGCTTCGCCCGCGCCGAGCCGCTGCTCGAGATCATGGGCAAGACCATCACCCATATCGGCGGTCACGGCGCCGGCCAGACCTGCAAGGTGGCCAACCAGATCGTCGTCGCGCTGACCATCGAAGCGGTTTCCGAAGGCCTGCTGTTTGCCTCGAAGGCCGGCGCCGACGTCGCCAAGGTGCGCGAGTCGCTGCTCGGCGGCCTGGCCCAGTCGAAGATCCTCGACGTCCACGGCGAGCGCATGATCAAGCGCACCTTCGACCCGGGCTTCAAGATCAAGCTGCACCAGAAGGATCTCAACCTGGCACTGGAAGGCGCACGCAGCCTCAACCTGGCGCTGCCCGGTACCGCCAACGCCCAGCAGCTGTTCCAGGCCTGCGTCGGCCACGACGGCGCCGACTGGGACCACGCCGGCATGGTCCGGGCCCTCGAGGCGCTGGCCAACCACGAGATCGAGTGATCCGCGCGGGCTCGTTGCCCGCGTTCCCTTCCCCTGGGTACCCCGCCGCCGGCCTCTCGACACACCGGCCGGCAGGCGGGGCTTTTTTCACCGAATGCGCACCCGCCGGGCCCTGGTGCCCGGCGGCCCCGGTCGCCGCCTTCCGCGCCGGCCGGCTGCGACGCAATGCCCCCCGAGGAGGTCCGGCATGACGGCGTTCACCCCCTTCGCCGACGAGGCGGCGACCCGCACCTGGCTGACCCGGCTGGCCGAGACGGCGATCGCCGCCGTTCATCCCGCCAGCCTGTTGCCCGACCGGCTGCCCGATCCGCCCCGCGGGCGCACCGTGGTGGTCGGTGCCGGCAAGGCCGCGGCGGCGATGGCCCGGGCGCTCGAACGCGCCTGGCAGGCCCGTTCCCGGGATGCCGGCCGCGATGATCCACTCGACGGGCTGGTGGTCACCCGCCACGGGCATGGCGAGGCGTGCCGGCGTATCGAGGTGCTTGAAGCCTCGCACCCCATGCCCGACGCCCTCGGCGAGCAGGCCGCCGAGCGCATGCTCGCCGCGGTGGAGGCGCTCGGCGAGGACGACCTGGTGATCGCGCTGATCTCCGGCGGCGGCTCGGCGCTGATGACCCGGCCGGCGCCCGGGCTGACTCTGCGCCAGAAGCAGGCGCTCAACCACGAGCTGCTGAGAAGCGGCGCGCCGATCCGCGAGATCAACACCGTGCGGCGTCACCTGTCGGCGATCAAGGGCGGGCGGCTCGCCGCGGCGGCGCACCCGGCACGGGTGATCACCTACCTGATCTCCGACGTGCCCGGCGACGAACCCTCGCTGATCGCCTCCGGCCCCACGCTGGCCGACGACTCCATGCCTGCCGACGCCCTGGCGATCCTCGAGCGACGCGGGATCGCCGTGCCCGACAGTGTGCGCCGGCATCTGGTCAGCGACCAGAGCGCCCCGCGCCGCGACGACCCCGCCTTCGCCCGCGACGAGGCCGTGGTGCTGGCGCGGGCCGCCGACGCCCTGGCCGCCGCCCGCGAACGCGCCGCACGCAGCGGCCTGGACGTGCGCGTGCTGGGCGACGACCTCGAGGGCGAGGCCCGCGATCTGGGGCGGGCGCAGGCGATGCTGGCGCTCAAGGCCCAGGGCGAATGTTGCCGCCCGCTGCTGATCCTCTCCGGCGGCGAGACCAGCGTCACCGTGCGTGGCGAGGGGCGCGGCGGGCGCAACGTCGAGTATCTGCTGGGGGTGTTCGACACCCTAAAGGGCGCCGAGGGCATCCATGCCCTGGCCATCGACACCGACGGCATCGACGGTTCCGAGGACAACGCCGGGGCGGTGATCGGACCCGGCCACTGGCAGCGCGCCCGCGAGGCACGGCTGTCGGCCGCCGACTACCTGGCGCGCAACGACGCCTACAGCTTCTTCGCTGCGCTCGACGCGCTGATCGTCACCGGGCCGACGCGCACCAACGTCAACGATTTCCGCGCTCTCCTGGTAATGCCGCGCCGTGACGGGGAGGGAGTCATGGAGGAGACATTATGATGCGTGTCAGCGAAGCCCGTCGCCACGCTCCCCTGCGCCGCACCAAGATCGTCGCCACCCTGGGCCCCGCCAGCGACCGCGAGGGCGTGCTCGACGCGATGATCACCGCCGGCGTCGACGTGGTACGCCTCAACTTC
>NZ_JBSREH010000047.1:0-102826 GCF_055145905.1 Modicisalibacter sp.
TGGCACGCATCGCCTTTTCACTGATGAAGCATGAGACGGGATATCGCCCTCCAAGCCCCATCAAGGCTTGACGGGCAACATAGAATCTCCCACGGCCAGGCTCCGGATGAACGGCCCGGCAAGGGATCACGCCTAGCGTCGCCAGAAGGCGGGCGTGAACAGCACCAGCACCGTGAAGATCTCCAGACGCCCCAGCACCATCGCCACCACCAGGATCCACTTGGCCAGCGTGGGGATGTCGCCGTAGTCGGTGGCCACCTCGCCGAGCCCCGGCCCCAGGTTGTTGAGCGCCGAGCCCACCGCGGACCAGGCGGTGACCTGGTCGAGGCCGGTGGCCAGCAGGCCGATCAGCATCAGGAAGAACAGCATTACGTAGACGGCGAAGAAGCCCCACACCGCCTGGGAGACACCGTCGGTGACGCGTACCTTGCCGACCTTGATGGCGATCACCGCGTTGGGGTGGATCAGACGGGTTACCTCGCGCATGCCCTGCTTGAAGATCAGCAGGATGCGGACCACCTTCATGCCGCCGCCGGCCGAGCCCGAGCAGGCGCCGACGAAGGCGGCGACGAACAGCATGAACGGCAGCGCGCCCGGCCACAGTGAGAAGTCGGCGACCCCGAAGCCGGTGGTGGTGGCCACCGAGACCGACTCGAACAGCCCGTGGCGCAGGGCCTTCCACTGCGTGTAGTTGGGGTCGACGAGCAGGGTGGCCATGCTGATCAGGCTCAGCAGCGCCAGAAAGGTCACGAAGAAGCGGAACTCCGGGTCGTGCAGGTAGTGGCCCAGGCGCTTCTCGCGCCAGACCGCGAAGTGCAGCCCGAAGCTGGCCGAGGAGATCACCATGAACAGCACGCAGATCAGCTCGATGGTCGGGCTGTCGAAGTAGCCGATGCTGGCGTCATGGGTTGAGAAGCCGCCGATCGCCACCGTCGAGAAGCTGTGGCCGAGGGCATCGAACCAGTTCATGCCGGCGAGCCAGTAGGCCAGGCCGCAGGCCACGGTCAGGGCGGCGTAGATGTACCACAGCGCCTTGGCGGTCTCGGTGATGCGCGGGGTGAGCTTGGAGTCCTTGAGCGGCCCGGGGATCTCGGTGCGGTAGAGCTGCATGCCGCCGATGCCCAGCGTGGGCAGGATGGCCACCGCCAGCACCACGATGCCCATGCCGCCCAGCCACTGCAGCTGCTGACGGTAGTAGCGGATGCCCTCCGGCAACAGGTCGATGCCGGTGAGCACGGTGGCGCCGGTGGTGGTCAGCCCGGAGAAGGACTCGAACACCGCATCGGTCCAGGATAGCGACGGGTCGCTGGACAGCATCAGCGGCAGCGAGCCGAACAGCCCCAGCACGCTCCAGAACAGTACCGTGATCAGGAAGCCGTCGCGGGTGCGCAGCTCCTTGTGGGCGCGGCGGTTGGGCCAGTAGAGCAGCGCGCCGGTGCCGGCGGTGATCGCCATGGCGATGGCGAAGGCATCCCAGTCGCCGTCGGCGAACAGCCAGGAGATCAGGATCGGCGGCACCAGGGTCAGGCTGAACAGCATCAGCAGCAGACCCAGGATGCGCAGGGCGACGCGCGGGCTCATGACGGCGTTGTTCCGGCTGGGTGAGGCATGTCGGGCGGCGGCGTCCGGGTCAGAAGAAGGTCAGGCCGACCTGGAACAGACGCTCCACGTCGCGGATGCGGCGCTTGTCGATGACGAACAGGATGACGTGGTCGCCGGATTCGACCACCACGTCGTCGTGGGCGATCAGCACTTCCTTGCCGCGCACCACGGCGCCGATGGTGGTGCCCGCCGGCAGGTCGATCTCGTCGATCGCCCGGCCCACCACCTTGGAGGAGCGCGAGTCGCCGTGGGCGATCGCCTCGATGGCCTCGGCCGCTCCGCGACGCAGCGAGTGGACGTTGACGATGTCGCCGCGGCGCACGTGGGTGAGCAGTCCGCCGATGGTCGCCTGCTGCGGCGAGATGGCGATGTCGATCTCGCCGCCCTGGACCAGGTCGACGTAGGCGGCGTTGTTGATCAGCGTCAGCACCTTCTTGGCCCCCAGCCGCTTGGCCAGCATCGACGACATGATGTTGACCTCGTCGTCGTTGGTCAGCGCGCAGAAGATGTCGCAGTCCTCGATGTTCTCCTCGATCAGCAGCCGCTTGCTGGTGGCGCTGCCGTGCAGCACCACGGTGCGGTCGAGGCGTTCGGAGAGCACGGTGCAGCGGTCCAGGTCGTGCTCGATGATCTTGACCTGATGGCTGTGCTCGAGCTGCTCGGCGAGGCGCTGGCCGATGTTGCCGCCGCCGGCGATCAGCACCCGGCGGAAGTCGCGCTCGACCTTGCGCAGTTCGCTCATCACCGCGCGGATATCCTTGCGCGCGGCGATGAAGAACACCTCGTCGTCGGCCTCGATCACCGTGTCACCGCGCGGGATGATCGCCCGGTTGCGACGGTAGATCGCCGCCACGCGGGTGTCGACGTTGGGCATGTGGCGGCGCAAAAAGCCCAGTTCCTGGCCCACCAGCGGGCCGCCGTAGTAGGCCTTCACCGCCACCAGCTGGACCAGGCCGCCGGCGAACTCCAGCACCTGCAGCGCCCCGGGGTAGACGATCAACCGGCGGATGTGGTCGGTCACCACCTGCTCGGGGCTGATCAGCACGTCCACCGGCACCGCGTCGTGGGAGAACAGCCCCTTGCGGGTCAGATAGGCGGCGGCGCGCACCCGGGCGATCTTGGTCGGGGTGCGGAACAGCGTGTGCGCCACCTGACAGGCGACCATGTTGACCTCGTCGGAGTTGGTCACCGCGATCAGCATGTCGGCGTCCTCGCCACCGGCCTGGCGCAGCACCATCGGATACGAGGCGGGCCCGGTGACGGTGCGGATATCGAGGCGGTTGTGCAGTTCACGCAGCCGCTCGGTGTCGGTATCCACCACCGTGATGTCGTTCTCTTCGTGGGCCAGATGCTCGGCCAGTGTGCCGCCGACCTGGCCGGCGCCCAGTATGATGATCTTCATCGATGTCGAGTCCGCAGGGTTCGATGCCATCGCGCGGCCGGGCCGCGAGGCGGTGTATCAGACGCGAGGTAGCATAAACCACCCGGGCAGGGCGGGGACAGGTGTGTCGCGGTTCGGGGCGGGATTTCGGCCGGCCCGGGCCGCCGCGACGGCCCGGGCGAGTCAGTCAGCTCAGTGTGAAGCCGACCTTGACGGTCACCTGCCAGTGGGCGATGCGGCCGTGTTCGACGTGGCCGCGGGTGTCGGTGACCTCGAACCAGCGAATGTCGTGAAGCGTCTCGTTGGCCTTGGCCAGGGCCTGCTCGACGGCATCCTCGATCCCCTTGGGTGAGGAACCGGTCAGTTCGATGTGCTTGTAGACGTGCTGGGTCATGGGCTGCTCCTTGCCGTTGCAAAACGAAGGCGCCGCTGGTGTGCATCGTTCAGCGGCGCCCTGGTCAGTATAGGCATCAGGCGCCGGGCGTTGTCGACTCCTTGACCAGCCGCGCGTAGAAGAAGCCGTCGTGGCCGCCGGTCTGCGGCAGCAGCTGGCGGCCGGCACCGGCGGCGCGGCCCCAGGCGGCATCCACGGTCTCGGCCCGGGCACCCGGGGTGCGTGCCAGGAAGGCGGCCACCTGCTCGGCATTCTCCTCGGGCATTACCGAGCAGGTGGCATAGAGCAGGGTGCCGCCCGGGGCCAGTGCCTGCCAGAGGCTGTCGAGCAGGCGTGCCTGAAGGGCGGCCAGCTCGCGCAGGTCCGAGGGGCGGCGCAGCAGCTTGATGTCCGGGTGGCGACGGATTACCCCGGTGCCCGAACAGGGCGCATCGAGCAGGATGGCCTCGTAGGGCGTGCCATCCCACCCGTCGAGCGAGCCGGCATCGGCGGCCTCGAGATGTGCCGCCAGGCCCAGGCGCTCGAGGGTCGTGCGTACCCGGGCCAGGCGCTGGGCGTCGACGTCCAGTGCCGTCAGCTCGGCGTCGCAGGTTTCCAGCAGATGGGCCGCCTTGCCGCCGGGTGCGGCGCAAGCATCGAGCACGCGGGGGGTGGCTCGGCCGGCGAGCGCGGGAGCGAGCAGGTCCGCGGCGAGCTGGGCGGCCTCGTCCTGGACACTGACCTCGCCCTCGGCGAAGCCGGGCAGGGCGCTGACGTCGCAGGGCGTCTCGAGGGTGATCCCCGTGGCGGCATGACGGCACGGTTCGGCGGCGATGCCCGCCTCGGCCAGCCGCGCCAGATAGCCCTCGCGGGTGGTGCGGCGGGCGTTGACCCTCAGGGTCATCGGCCCGGGCTGATTGTTGGCCTCGGCGATGGCGCGCCAGTCGTCCGGCCAGGCCTGACGCATCCGCTTGAGCAGCCAGGTCGGGTGCAGCAGAGCCACGCCGGGATCGCGGTCGACCCGTCCCTGCAGGGCGACCGATTCGCGCTGGAAGCGGCGCAGGCAGCCGTTGATCACGCGCGTTGCCCAGCCCTTGTTCAGGGCGCGGGCGGCGCCGGCCGTCTCGCTGACCGCGGCGTGGGGCGGCACCCGCATGTACAGGAGCTGATAGAGCCCCAGCAGCAGCAGGGCGTGAATGTCGTCGTCGCGCTGCTTGAAGGGCTGGCGCAGCAGTTCCTGGGCCAGGGCCTGCAGGCGAGGCTGGGTACGGCACACGCCGAAGCACAAGGCCTTGGCGAAGCCCCGGTCGCGGGTGGCGACGCCGCTGTCGGCGAGAGCGGCGTCGAGCCCGGACAGTGACCCCTGGCCGGCGAGCACCGGGGCAAGCTGGCGGGCGGCGAAGGCGCGAACGTCAGTCATCGGTGGTCTCTCCCAGACGCTGCCCGGCGACGAAGCGCTCACCGCGGGCATTGAGCAGGTCGCGCACCGCCAGCGGCTTGCCGCCGGGCAGCTGGGCCCGGGTCACCCGCAGCACGTCGCGCCCCGTGGGGCCGCAGGCGATGCGCAGGGCATCGGGCGCGCTGTCCAGCAGGGTGCCGGGAGCGGCGCCGGCGCCCGGTGGCGTCGGTTCCGCCTCGGCCAGCCATAGCCGCAGGGTGTCGCCGTCGAGGCGTGTCCAGGCCACCGGCCAGGGGTTGAAGGCGCGTACCCGGGCGGCGAGTTCGGCCGCCGGGCGGGTGAAGTCCAGCGCCGCCTCGGCCTTGGAGAGCTTGGCCGCGTAGGTCACGCCGGTATCGGGCTGGGGCGTGGCGGCGAGGCCGTCGCCGGCCAGGGCGTCGAGTGCCTCAGTCAGCGCCTCGCCGCCCAGGGTGGCCAGCCGGTCGTGCAGCTCGCCACCGGTGGTGGCGGTCTCGATCGGCGTGCGGCGTTCCAGCAGCACGTCGCCGGTATCCAGCCCGGCGTCCATCTGCATGATGGCCACACCGCTCTCGTGGTCACCGGCCTCGATGGCGCGCTGGATCGGCGCCGCACCGCGCCAGCGCGGCAGCAGCGAGGCGTGGACGTTGAGACAGCCAAGCCGCGGGATGTCGAGCACTGCCTGGGGCAGTAGCAGGCCGTAGGCCACCACCACCATCACGTCCGGACGATACGCGGCGAGCTCGCGCCGGGCGTCTTCCGCCTTGAGGCTGACAGGCTGGTGCACCGGCAGGCCGTGCTCGAGCGCCAGCGCCTTGACCGGGCTGGGGGTGAGTTTGCGGCCGCGCCCGGCGGGGCGGTCGGGCTGGGTGTACACGGCGACTACCTCGTGGCGGCCGGCGAGCAGCGCGCGGAGGCTTTCCGCGGCGAAATCCGGGGTTCCGGCGAACACGACGCGCAGGGATCGGGTCATCGACAGGGCCTTGCTGACGGGGAAATGGGCGTTAGGGTAGCGGATGGCACGGCGAACAAAAAATGCCGGGGCGCATGGGCGACCCCGGCATCGTTCTCGGCCGCCTGCAGGCGGGGCGAGGCGTCGTCAGGCGGACTGCATCTGCCGATGACGCTTCTGCATCTTCTTCATCACACGGTCGCGCTTGAGCGGCGAGAGGTAGTCGACGAACAGCCGACCCTCGAGATGGTCGCACTCGTGCTGGATGCAGTGCGCCAGCAGCCCCTCGGCCTCGCGCTCGTAGGGCTTGCCGTCGCGCCCCAGTGCCTTGAGTCGCACGCGCAGGGCGCGAGGCACCTCGGCGTAGTATTCGGGGATCGACAGGCAGCCTTCCTGCATCGGCTCGCGCTCGTCGCCGAGCGGTTCGTACTCGGGGTTGATCAGGACCAGCGGTTCGCTGTGGTCCTCGCTGGCATCGATGACGATCACCCGCCGATGGACGTCGACCTGGGTCGCCGCCAGGCCGATGCCGTGCGCGTCGTACATGGTCTCGAGCATGTCGTCGACCAGCGCGCGGACCTCGTCGTCGACGGTATCGACCGGCGCCGCCCGGGTACGCAGGCGTTCGTCGGGGAATTCGAGGATTTCTAGCTTGGCCATGGCGTTGAAGGTACCGTATTCGGTTTATGCAACAATGTTGTCCCAATTGTAGTCCGCGGCGACGCATTACGGAACCGCCGGGCCGTGCATCGTTGCGATAGGACTTGGCTATCCAGAACAGGGGGCAGCTATGGGGCAGCGTGCGTCAGGTTGTGCATTCGACCCCGCGGGGCGCATGCCGTTCCCGTCGGCGCGATCCAGAAGTACGCAGAGAAGGCGCAGAAGACCATGAACCAACACAAGAGCGCCGGCCGCCGGCGACGGTGGCCCGTCAGGTTGCTGGCGGCATGTTTGCTGATCCCGGGCTGGAGCCTGGCCGCCGAGCCCCCTGCTGCCGGCACCAGCGAAATGGGCGCGAGTGCGCCGCAGTCAAGCGTTTCCTCCCCGGTACTGCGCCGTGATGCACCGCAACGCTATACCGTGCAGCGCGGCGACACGCTCTGGGACATCGCCGGGCGCTTCCTCGCCGACCCCTGGCAATGGCCGCGCCTGTGGCGGGGCAACCCGCAGGTCGACGACCCGCACTGGATCTATCCCGGCGACGTGATCCATCTCTACCGTGCTGCCGACGGCACGCCGCGCCTGGGGCTCGAGCGCGGGCAGGGCGTGGTGCACCTGTCGCCGCAGGTGCGCCGGGTGCCGCGGCGCCGGGCGGTGCCGCCGCTGCCGCTGGACAAGGTGCAGCGCTTTCTCGAGGCCAATCGCATCGTCGCGCCCGACCGGCTGGCGCAGGCGCCCTACGTGATCGCCGGCGACGACCGACGCCTGATCAGCGGGGCCGGCGATCATGTCTACGTGCGTGGCGCGCTGCCCCCGGGCGAGCGTTTCGGGCTCTATCGCCCCGGCGAGCGCTACGTCGCCCCGGATACCGGCGAATTCCTCGGCCTTGAGCTCGAGACCCTGGGCGAGGCCCGTGTGCTGCGCCGCGAGGGGGACGTCTCCCGGCTGGTGGTGACCGCCTCGCGTCAGGAGATACGCCCCGGGGATCGGCTGCTGCCGCTGGAGTCGCTGCCGGTGACGCCCGAGTTCCAGCCCCGCCCGCCCTCGCACCCGGTCGCGGGGCACATCCTCTCGGTGCCCGGCGGCGTGCGCTACATCGGTCGTCTCGACGTGGTGGCGCTCGACCTGGGGCGTCGCGAGGGCATGGCGCCGGGCACGGTACTGGCCGTCGAGCAGCGCGGCGAGACGCTGAGCGACCCGCTGACCGACGCGGCCGTGACCCTGCCCGACGAGCAGGCGGGCCGGCTGATGGTGTTCCGGGTCTACGACCGGGTCAGTTATGCCCTGGTCATGCATGCCACGCGCAGCCTGGCGGTGGGCGACCGGGTGCGGGCGCCGCGCCCGGCGGGAGGGCGAGCGCCATGACCCCGGAACGGCGCGACTGGCTGGCGCTGTGCCATCTGCCGAAGGTGGGGCCGCGGCGGCTGGCCGAGCTGAGGGCGGCCCGGCCCGCCTGGCCGGACGGCTGGCTGGCGGTGCTGCCGGCACCGGCGCGGGACGCCCTGCGGCTGTGGCTGGCTCGCCCGGCGGCGAGCCCGCTCGAGGCGCTGGTCGACCGCGCCCTGGCCTGGGAGGCGGCGTCGGCGACCCATCACCTGCTGTATCCCGGGCATCCGGCCTGGCCGGCCCTGCTCGATGAACTGCCCGATCCACCGCCGCTGCTCTGGGCCTGGGGGGAGCTTTCCGCGCTCGACGCGCCGGGGCTGGCGATCGTCGGCACCCGCCGGCCCACCCGCGACGGCCTGGGCAATGCCGCGCGCTTCGCCGGCGAGCTGGCCGGTGCCGGGTTCTGCGTGATCAGCGGCATGGCGATGGGCATCGACGGTCGTGCCCATCAGGCCGCGCTCGAGGCCGGCGGCTCCAGCATCGGCGTGCTGGGCTGCGGCATCGACGGCGTCTACCCGGCCCGGCACGGCGCGCTCTACCGCGCGATGCGCGAGACCGGCCTGCTGCTCAGCGAACACCCGCCCGGCACCCGGGCCAATCCGGCGTTCTTCCCGCGCCGCAACCGGCTGATCACCGGGCTGTCGCTGGGCGTGCTGGTGGTCGAGGCGGCGGAGAAGAGCGGCTCGCTGATCAGCGCACGGCTGGCCGGGGAGCAGAACCGCGAAGTGTTTGCGCTGCCCGGCTCCCTGAACAATCCCCAGGCGCGCGGCTGCCTGGCGCTGATTCGCCAGGGCGCCACCCTGGTGACGGAACTCGACGACATCCTCGCCGAGCTCGCTCACTGGATCCCGGTGGGCGGCGAGCCATTTGGCGAGCCATTCGGCGAGCCTGCCGGCGCGGCATCGCCGCCGGCGACACCGGAGGAGCCGCTGCTGGCCCTGCTCAGCGACTCGCCCACGCCGCTGGACCTGCTCATCGAGCTGTCCGGCCAGGGCGTGCTGCACTGCCAGCAGCGCCTGCTGGAGTTCGAACTGGACGGCCGGGCGGCCCAGGTGCCCGGTGGCTGGGTCCGCCTGCCCGGGGCCTGAGGCGCTGTGACCCCCGGCGCGGCATGCTAGAATGAGCGGCTTTCGGACGTGCGGAGACAACGGGCGAAATGAGCACCGCGACTGGTTTCGAGGCCGCCGTGGCGACCCTGCGCGACGGCGGCGTGATCGCGTATCCCACCGAAGGGGTGTGGGGGCTGGGTTGCGACCCGGACGACCCCGCGGCGCTGCAGGCCGTGCTGACCCTCAAGCAGCGCGACCCGGCCAAGGGGTTGATCCTGATCGCCGGCGACATCGCCCAGGTGGCGCCGTGGCTGGAGGGCATCAGCAAGGCCCAGCGCGAGACGCTGCTGGCCACCTGGCCCGGGCCCAACACCTGGCTGGTGCCCGACAACGGCCGGGCCCATCCGCTGCTGCGCGGCGAGCATGACCGCGTCGCCCTGCGGGTCAGTGACCATCCGCTGGTCGCCGTGCTGTGCGCCGCCCACGGCGGGCCGATCGTCTCCACCTCGGCGAACCCGGCGGGCGCCGAGCCGGCCCGGGACCTGGCCACCGTGCGCCGCTACTTCGGGGCGTCGCTGGTCGCCGTGGACGGCGCGCTGGGTGGCCAGGCCCGTCCCAGCCGCATCCGCGACCTGGTCACCGGGGACACGCTGCGCGAGTGAGCCCGGCGCAGCGCGCACGTATCCACTCCATCCAGCCATTGTGACGAGGAGCCTGCCGTGGCGCATGCCTATCTCGACGACGTGAAGCATTACCTGCTCGACCTGCAGGATCGCCTGTGCCGACAGCTGGCCGAGGCGGATGGCGGGGCGACCTTCCGCGAGGATGCCTGGGAGCGGCCCGAGGGTGGCGGCGGTCGGTCCCGGGTGATCGAGGGCGGCGGCGTGTTCGAGAAGGGCGGGGTGAACTTCTCCCACGTCCACGGCGACACCCTGCCGCCCTCCGCCACGGCCGCGCGGCCCGAGCTGGCCGGTCGCGGTTTTCACGCGGTGGGTGTGTCCTGGGTGCTGCACCCGACCAATCCGCACATTCCCACCAGCCACGGCAACGTGCGCTTCTTCATCGCCGAGAAGGCCGGCGAGGCGCCGGTGTGGTGGTTCGGTGGCGGCTATGACCTGACCCCCTTCTATCCGGTCCACGAGGACGTGCTGCACTGGCACCGGGTCGCCCGCGACGCCTGCGCGCCCTTCGGCGACGACGTCTACGCGCGCTACAAGCGCTGGTGCGACGACTACTTCTATCTCAAGCACCGCGACGAGACCCGGGGAGTGGGCGGGCTGTTCTTCGACGATCTCAACGAGGGCGGCTTCGAACGCTGCTTTGCCTTCCAGCAGGCGGTGGGCGACAGCTTCCTCGACGCCTACCTGCCGATCGTCGCGCGGCGTCGCGACACCCCCTGGAGCGAGCGCGAGCGCGCCTTCCAGCTCTACCGGCGCGGGCGCTACGTGGAGTTCAACCTGGTCTGGGACCGCGGCACCCTGTTCGGCCTGCAGAGCGGCGGGCGCACCGAGTCGATCCTGATGTCGATGCCGCCGGTGGCGGAGTGGCACTACGGCTGGACGCCCGAGCCGGGCAGCGCCGAGGCGGTGCTGTACCGGGATTACCTGCGTCCGCGCGACTGGCTGGGCGAGGCGCAAGGAGACACCGATGAGTGATCGCTACTGCGTGTTCGGCCATCCGATCGGCCACTCGAAGTCGCCGCGGATCCATGCCGCCTTCGCCGAGCAGACCGGCGAGGCCATGACCTACGAGGCGATCGAGGCGCCGCGGGACGACTTCGCCGGTGCCTGGCGGGCCTTCGCCGCGGCCGGCGGTCGCGGCGCCAATGTCACCGTGCCCTTCAAGGAGGACGCCTTCCGCCTGGCCGAGGACCTGAGCCCCCGCGCGCGACGCGCCGGCGCGGTCAACACCCTGTGGCTCGACGACGCCGGCCGCCTGCACGGCGATACCACCGACGGCGTGGGGCTGGTGCGGGACCTCGAGGCCCATGCCGCCCCGCTGGCAGGTGCCCGCATCCTGGTGCTGGGCGCCGGCGGGGCGGTGCGCGGCGTGCTCGAGCCGCTGCTGGCCACGCGGCCGGCGAGCCTGACGATCGCCAATCGGACCGCCGCCAGGGCCGAGGCGCTGGCGGCGGACTTCGCCGATCTGGGTGACGTGCGGGGCGGCGGCTTCGCCGAGGTGAGCGGCCCCTTCGATCTGGTGATCAACGGCACCAGCGCCAGCCTGGCGGGGGAGCTTCCGCCGCTGCCCGACGCGCTGTTCGCCGACGGCGCCCTGGCCTACGACATGATGTACGGCGCCGAGCCCACGGTGTTCCTGCAGTGGGCGGCGCAGCGCGGTGCACGGACCGTCGACGGACTGGGCATGCTGGTCGAGCAGGCAGCGGAGTCGTTCTTCATCTGGCGCAACACGCGCCCGGACACCGGCCCGGTGCGCGAGATGCTGCGCCGTTCGCTCTAGCCCGGGCTCAGCCCGGCCGCCGGCAGTCAGGTGTGCGACCGGCGTCGCGGGCCTGACGGTAAAGCGTGAGCGCCTGATCCATCTGCGCCTGCAGGCCGTCGATGCGCTGGCCGTGGCTGGGGTGGGTGGACAGCCACGCCGGCGGCTGGCCCTGGCTGTTGGCCTCCATGTTCTTCCACAGGTCGATGCTCGCGCGCGGGTCGAATCCGGCGCGGGCCATCAGGTTGAGACCCAGGGTATCGGCCTCGCTTTCCTGCTTGCGCGAGAAGGGCATCAGGATACCGTACTTGGCGCCCATGCCCAGCAGGCCCATCAGCTGCTGCCCCCCCTGACCCTCGAGCCCGGCGGCGGACTGCAGTACCGAGAGGCCGGTCTGGGTGGCCGCCTGGGTCGAGACCCGCTCGTTGGCGTGATGCGCCAGCACGTGGGCGACCTCGTGACCGAGCACGGTGGCCAGCTGGTTCTGATTTTTGGCGACCTCAAGAAGTCCCGTGTTGACGCCGATATGTCCTCCAGGGAGCGCGAAGGCGTTGGCGGAGTCATCCTTGAAGACCTTGACCTCCCAGTTTTCGCCGCTGTTGGTCTGGGCGGTGACGGCATGGGCCACGCACTGCACGTAGTCGGCGGTCGCGCCGCCCACGGTGGGCAGTTTCTGCTGGTACTGCTGGAAGCTCTGGTCGCCCATCTGATTGATCTCCTGGTCGGAGAACAGGGTCAGCTGCGATCGCCCAGTGGGGGTCTGGCTGCAGGCGGCCAGCACGAGCGTCAGGCTGAGCGCGCCGAGGGTGCGAAGTGTCATGGGTCTCTCCCTGAGAATAAGCGGGGTGGGACCGCGCTGGACAGCGGCGGTCGCGTTCCGTGGCAGTGATCGCCTTCAAGATACCCCGTTGCCACATGGGGTCAACCGGATTGGAAAGAGGGGGAATCCATGGACGAGAGTCTGAACCGGCGCCTGCACGGGCTGCTCGATCGCCTCGAGGCGTGGCTGCCGCCCGCGCCCGAGGCCGCCGACTGGTCGCGGGACGTGGCCGCGATCTGGCAGCGCCATCCGCTCGGCGGCCAGCTGGTGCCGGTGGCGGCCCGCGATGCCGTGCGCCTCGACGATCTGGTGGGCGTCGATCGGCAGCGCGAGGCGCTGCTCGCCAACACGCGCGCCTTCCTGGCCGGCCGCCCGGCCAACCACGCCCTGCTGTGGGGGGCCCGTGGCAGCGGCAAGTCCTCGATGGTGCGGGCGCTGCTCAACACCCTGGCGCCGGAAGGGCTGCGGCTGATCCAGGTCGACCGTCACGATCTGGCCGGCCTGCCGTCACTGGTGGCGCAGCTGCGCGATACCGAGCATCGCTTCATCGTCTATTGCGACGACCTGTCGTTCGAGGGTCACGACGACGCCTACAAGGCGCTCAAGAGCGTGCTGGACGGCACCCTGACCGGCCCGCCGGAGAACGTGCTGCTGTATGCCACCTCCAACCGTCGCCACCTGCTGCCCGAGTCGCTCGCCGACAACGCCGATACCCGGCTGGTCGGCGACGAGCTGCACCACGGCGATGCCGTCGAGGAAAAGATCTCGCTGTCGGACCGCTTCGGCCTGTGGCTGGCCTTCCATCCCTTCAACCAGGACTCCTATCTCGAGGCCTGCCGTCACTGGGTGGCGCACCTGGGCGGGGCGGAGTGCTGGAGCGAGGCGGCCCGGGAGGCGGCATTGCGACACGCCACCCTGCGCGGGACGCGCAGCGGGCGGGCCGCCTGGCAGTTCGCCTGCCAGTGGGTGGGCAGCGGCGTCGGCTGACCCGCGCCCCGGGCGGGGTCAGCGCCGGCTGCGGCGGGCCTCGCGGGTCCGTGCCAGCTGGCGGGCGCGGGCCTTCTCGCGGTCGTTGGCCCCGGCGTTGGGGTCGTAGGGGTTGGCGCCGGAGCGGAACTCGAAGCGGATCGGCGTGCCACGCACCTTGAGCACCTTGCGGAAGGTGTTGGTCAGGTAGCGCTTGTAGGCCTCGGGCAGCGACGCCGTCTGGTTGCCGTGGACGACGATGATCGGCGGGTTGCTGCCGCCCTGGTGAGCCATGCGCAGCTTGATGCGCCGGCCGTTGATCAGCGGCGGCTGGTGCTCGCTGACGGCGTCCTGGAGGATGGTGGTCAGGCGGTTGGTCGACCAGTGGGCGGTGGCGGCCTTGTAGGCGCGCTCGATCGACGGGTAGAGATCACCCACTGCGGTGCCGTGCAGCGCCGAGATGAAGTGCAGGTCGGCGTAGTCGGCGAAGCCCAGGCGACGCTTGATCTCGCTGCGCATCTTGTCGCGCTGCTCGCTTTCCAGCCCGTCCCACTTGTTGACCGCCAGCACCAGTGCCCGCCCGGAGGAGAGCACATAGTCGAGCAGGTGCATGTCCTGTTCCACCAGTCCGCTGCGCGCGTCGAGCACCATGATCGCCACATGGCACTCCTTGATCGCCTCGAGCGTCTTGATGATCGAGAACTTCTCGGCCACCAGGCTGACGTTCTTGCGCCGGCGCACGCCGGCGGTGTCGACCAGCACGTAGGGGCGGCCGCGGCGCTCGTAGGGGATCTCGATGGCGTCGCGGGTGGTGCCGGCCTCGTCGAAGACCACCACGCGCTCCTCGCCGAGCAGCCGGTTGACCAGCGTCGACTTGCCGACGTTGGGGCGGCCGATCACGCCGATGCGGATGCCCTGGTCGGCGGGGGGGAGGGCGTCCGCGTCCGGGTCGGTGTCGCGCTCGGGAAAGGGCGCGAGCACCTCGTCGATCAGCGCGGTGACGTTGCGCCCGTGGCTGGCGGCGATGGGACGCGGGTCGCCCAGGCCCAGCCCCCAGAACTCGGCCATCGCCGAGTGCTCCTCGAGGCCGTCGGTCTTGTTGACCACCAGCCAGGTCTTCTTCTGGTTGACCCGCAGGTGATTGGCGATCGCCTCGTCGGCGGGAATCAGTCCGCTGCGCGCATCGACCAGGAACAGCACGATGTCCGCCTCGTCGATGGCCAGCAGCGACTGCTCGGCCATGGCGGCGTCGATGCCCTGCTCGTCGCCGCTGATGCCGCCGGTGTCGATGACGGTGTATTCCTTGCCGCCGAGCTGGCCGTTGCCGTACTTGCGGTCGCGGGTCAGCCCCGGGAAGTCGGCCACCAGGGCATCGCGCGAGCGGGTCAGGCGATTGAAAAGGGTCGATTTGCCGACATTGGGGCGGCCGACCAGGGCGATCACGGGAGTCATGGGAGTCAACGAGCCGGAGTTCAGAAACGGAATTTCGCACTACCCCGGGCGGGGTGCGCGGTCAGGGAGGCTGATTCTAGCATTACCCGGGCGGGGCGCCCAATGTTCAATGGAAGTCCAGCGCGAATGCCCGACCGACTCGCGCGGGGCGGTTCCGGCGGCAGGTCGCGGCGGGGGCGCTGTGGACCCTTCCCTGGGCGCTACCTCGGCCCTCCCTGGGCCGAGGACCCCCTCTGCGACCTGTCCCCCGGAGCCCCTTGCGATATGAAACGGGGCTGTCTCTGGAGGGCGGCGGCGCTGACGTGCGGCTTACTGGCCGTCCTGGAGGCGGTAGGCGGCGAGGTCGCCGTCGTTGTCCATCACGTAGAGCTGCTTGCCATCGCTGAGCGGGGTCAGGCTGATGCCGTCGCCGAGCTCGGTGCGGCCGACCAGCTTGCCGCTTTCGGCGTCGAGCAGGTGCACGTAGCCGGCGTAGTCGCCCACGGCCAGGCGGCCGTCGATGAAGGCCGGCGCGGTCAGGCTGCGGCCCTCGAGAGCGTCGCTTTCCCACATTACCCGCCCGGAACGGGCGTCGAGGGCCAGCACGTGGCTGTCCTCGTTGACCGTGAACAGGAAGTCGCCGATCAGCAGCGGGCTCAGGTAGCTGGAGGCGTCATGCTCCCAGAGGATCTTGCCGGTGGTGGCCTGCAGGGCCAGCAGGCGGCCGTTGTAGCTGGTGACGTAGAGCCGGCCGTCGGAGGTGAGCAGCGGCTGACCGTCGAGGTCCACCAGGCGGTCCACCTCGGTGCGGCCCTTGGGAACGGCGACACGCATGTCCCACAGCGGCTGGCCGCTGCGGTTGTCGAGCGTCACCAGGCGGCCGTTGGCAAAGCCGGCGAAGCTGACCTGGTTGATCACCCGCGGCGTGCCGGTGCCGCGCAGGGTCAGCGCCGGCTGACTGCTGGTGTAGACCCACTGTTCCTTGCCGGTGGCGCGGTCGAGCGCGGTCACCGCACCGTCGACGCTCTGCACCACCAGCAGGTCGCGGTTGGCCTGCGGCGCGGCGAGTACTTCGCTGGATACCCGCGAGCGCCAGACGACACTGCCGTCGGCCTGGTCGAGAGCCAGCACCTCGCCGTTGCGGGTGCCCAGGTAGATGCGATCGGCGACGGCGGTGAGGCCGCTGGAGACCGGCGTGTCGAGGGTCACTTGCCACTGCGTCTTGCCGGAGGCGGTGTCGATGGCCCGCAGCAGGCCCGACTGGTCGGCGGCGAACAGCCGGTCCTGGTCGATGGCCGGGGTGATCGGGTAGCGGGCTATGCCCAGCCCGTCACCGATCGACTGGTCCCACTGCATCTGCAGGTCGGCCTGGCGGTCGATGTCGGTCAGTGGCTTGGGCGGGTACTCGGGCTCGACGTTCCCCGAGCAGCCCGCCAGCAGCGAGAGCAGCAGGGCCGGGGCGAGCAGCTGGACGAGTTTCATAGCGTGGCATCCTCCGCGCCGAGATTGTCGAGCTTGAGCTGGGCGCCGAATACCGGCTGACCCTGCTCGCGGGACAGGTCGAGCGCCTTCCGGTAGGCGGTGCGTGCCTCATCGTTGCGATCCATGGCCACCAGGGCGTCGCCCCGGGTCATGGCCTGCGAGGCACCCAGCGTGTCGGGGACGCCGGCGTCGAGGGTATCGAGCGCGGCCTGCGGGTGGCCGTCGGCGACCTGGATGCGGGCCAGACGCAGGCGGGCCAGCCCCTTCAGGTAGGCATCGTCGCTGGTGTCGATCACGTTCGACAGGGCCTGCCGGGCGCCGGCGAGGTCGCCGTCGGCGACTTCCAGGCGCGCCTGGATCAGCGCGGCCAGGTCGGCGTAGAGCGTGCCGCCGTGCTCGTTGCGCAGCGTGCCGATCAGTTCGTCGGCGCGCGCGATGGTCTTGTCGTCTAGGGTGTCCTGGCCAGCCAGCCCCAGCAGTTCCTGGTAGCTTGCCGAGGCGGCAGCGGCCTGGTTGTGCTGATAGCGTTCCCAGGCCTTCCAGCCGACGACCGCGGCCACCGCGACGGCCACGCCGAGAATCAGCGACTTGCCGTTGTCCTTCCACCAGCGCTTGATGGCGTCCAGCTGTTCTTCTTCGCTTCTAAGCTCGGCCACCGATGGCCCCTCCTATGCCGTGAGGTCCCGTGCCGGGGGCTCGGGACTTTATTTCAGTCTCAGTCGAGTCGCTCGCCCAGACGGTCGATTGCCGTCGCCTGGTCCAGGGTTTCCTGCTCGCGCTCCTCGCGCAGGTACTTGATGGTCAACTGCCCCTGCTCGAGTTCGTCCTCGCCGAGGATCAGCGCCAGCCGTGCGCCGCTGCGATCGGCCTTCTTGATCTGGCTCTTGAAGCCGCCGCCGCCGCAGTGCACCTGCAGGGAAAGACCGGGCAGGGCATCGCGAAGCTGTTCACCGAGCAGCAGGGCCTCGCGCTCGGCGCGTTCGCCCATCGCCAGCAGGTAGGCATCGGGGCCGCGCTGGCTTTCGGCGGGGATCAGCTCGAGGGTCTCGAGCAGCAGGATCAGGCGCTCCACACCCAGGGCGAAGCCCACCGCGGGGGTCGGCTTGCCGCCGAGCTGCTCGACCAGGCCGTCGTAGCGGCCGCCGGCGCACACCGTGCCCTGGCTGCCCAGCGCCGTGGTGGTCCACTCGAACACGGTGCGGCTGTAGTAGTCCAGCCCGCGGACCAGACGCGGGTTGATGCGGTAGGCGATGCCGGCCGCGTCGAGCCGTGCCTTGAGCGCTTCGAAGTGCTCGCGGGAGGCCTCGTCGAGATGGTCGAGCAGCTGCGGCGCGTCGGCGAGCATCTCGGCCATGTCGGGGTTCTTGGAGTCGAGGATGCGCAGCGGGTTGCTGGACAGCCGACGCCGCGAGTCCTCGTCGAGCAGCTCGTGATGGCGCTCGAAGTAGGCCACCAGAGTGTCGCGGTAGGCAGTGCGCGCCTCGGGCGAGCCCAGCGAGTTGAGCTCGAGGGTCACGTGGGCGTCGAGCCCCAGCTGCTTCCACAGCCGCGCCGAGAGCAGGATGACTTCGGCGTCGATGTCCGGCCCGTCGAGGCCATAGGCTTCGATGCCCACCTGGTGGAACTGCCGGTAGCGGCCCTTCTGCGGGCGCTCGTGGCGGAACATGGGGCCCTGGTACCACAGCCGCTGGGTCTGGTTGTGCAGCAGGCCGTGCTCCATCGCCGCGCGCACGCAGGCCGCGGTGCCTTCGGGGCGCAGGGTGAGGCTGTCGCCGTTGCGGTCGTCGAAGGTGTACATCTCCTTCTCGACGATGTCGGTGACTTCGCCGATGGAGCGCTTGAACAGCGCGGTCTGCTCGACGATGGGCGTGCGGATCTCGCGATAGCCGTAACGTCGCATCAGCGTGCGGACCTGGTCCTCGAAGTACTGCCACAGCGGGGACTGGTCCGGCAGCAGGTCATTCATGCCACGGATGGCCTGGATCTTCTTGCTCAACGAAACGAATCTCCTGAAGCAATTCAGCCCTCGCGGGCGATGGTGTTCTGCTCGGCCTGTTCCTTCTCGCGCACCTTGTCGCGGATCAGCCGTTCCAGATCATCGACCAGATGGTCGTTGCGCAGCTTGGAGGCCGGCTTGCCGTCGATATAGACGAGGTTGGCGGGGCTGCCGCCGGTCAGGCCGATGTCGCTTTCCTTGGCTTCGCCCGGGCCGTTGACCACACAGCCGATCACCGAGACGTCGAGCGGCGTCATGACGTCGTCGAGGCGCTCCTCGAGGGCGTTCATGGTGCCGATCACGTCGAAGTTCTGGCGCGAGCAGCTGGGGCAGGCGACGAAGTTGATGCCCTTGGCGCGCAGGCGCAGGCTCTTGAGCATGTCGTAGCCGACCTTGACCTCCTCGACCGGATCGGCGGCCAGCGACACGCGGATGGTGTCGCCGATGCCGTCCATCAGCAGCATGCCCAGCCCGATCGACGACTTGACGGTGCCCGAGCGCAGGCCGCCGGCCTCGGTGATTCCCAGGTGCAGCGGCTGCTCGATGCGTGCGGCCAGGTCGCGATAGGCGGCGACCGCCATGAACACGTCGGAGGCCTTGACGCTGACCTTGAAGTCGGGGAAGTCGAGGCGCTCCAGGTGGTCGATGTGGCGCATGGCGGACTCGACCAGCGCCTCGGGCGTGGGCTCGCCGTATTTCTTCTGCAGGTCCTTTTCCAGTGACCCGGCGTTGACGCCGATGCGGATGGGGATGCCCCGCTCGCGGGCGGCGTCCACCACGGCGCGCACCCGGTCCTCGCGGCCGATGTTGCCGGGGTTGATGCGCAGGCAGTCGACGCCGAGTTCGGCGACACGCAGGGCGATCTTGTAGTCGAAGTGGATGTCGGCGACCAGTGGCACCGGCGAGCCGGCCTTGATGCGGCCGAACGCCTCGGCGGCGTCCATGGTCGGCACCGAGACGCGCACGATATCGGCGCCGGCCTGAGCGAGGCGCTGAATCTGGGCGAGCGTGGCCTCGACGTCGAGCGTGTCGGTGTTGGTCATGCTCTGTACGGAGATAGGCGCACCGCCGCCCACCGGCACGGAGCCGACATGAATCTGGCGCGACTGGCGCCGCTTGATCGGGGATTGCGCGTGCATCGCGGAGTCCTCTCCCAGTTATTCGCCCAGGGTGAATCGGGCGACATTGTTGCCGCCGGTGTGGGCGCCGAGGTCGACGGCCTTGCCGCGCCAGGTCAGCTCGACGCCGCTGGCGTTGCCGATGGTCATCCGGAACGGCGGCTGGCCCTCGACCGTGGTCTGACTACCGGCGGGCTGCAGACCGACCAGGATGCGCTGGTCGTTGGCATCGTAGATCTCGGTCCATGACTGTTCGTTGAAGGTGAAGGCCAGGCGCCGGGTGTTGTCGGCGGCCGGCGTATTGTCTTCGGCGGTGGCCGTCGTGTCGGCTGTGGCGCTCGCGGCCTCCGGAGCGTCGGTGGTCGTCGCTGTGTCGCTGTCGGCAGGCGCAGCGTCGGTGGCCGCGGTATCCGAGGACGTACCGGCTGTTTCCGGCGTGCCGGTCTTGTCCGCCGTGGTGGCCGCGGTGGTGTCGCCGGTCGTTGCGGCGTCGTCCGCGGCCGGCTGGGTGCCACCGGAAGCCGGTGCATCGGCGGCCTTCGCCTGACTGTCGGCGGGCAGCGGCGGCAACTCGGTGGCGCCGTCCGCTGTTGCACCGTCCGCGGCGTCGCTGTCGGCTTCGGCCGGCTCACCGCTCAGGGCCGTCGCGGCGGCCTCGTCGCCGCCTCCCAGGCCCAGCAGGTCGTTGCCGTTGCGGCTCTGCCACCACAGCAGCGACAGGCCGATCAGGCCGACGATCACCAGCAGGGTGAACAGTTTGAAGACCCAGGCGCCGAGGCGCGACGGCGGGCGGGAGGCATGCACCGGGGTGATCTTGCGCTCGATGTCGCTGCGGGTGTCGCCGTGCTGGCGATTGTAGGCGCCTACCACGTCGGCCTCGTCGATGCCCATCAGGCGCGCATAGGCCCGCAGGTAGCCGCGCCGATAGGCGGCGACGGGAATCTCGTCGTAGCGATCGGCCTCCAGGCCGCTGACCACGGCGGGGCGCAGGTTGAGCTGGGCGGCCACTTCGTCGATGGAGAGGCCCTGATTCTCGCGTTCGCGGCGCAGCACTTGGCCCGGCGATTCCGATGCCGTGCCGACGGCGGGGTCAAGACTGGCTTCCTGTCGCTGTTGTGTTTCGCTCATGACTGAGCCGTCCTCTCGATTGGGGTCAGGGGTCGCGCCGGGAGGCGTTGAGCTGGCGTGAATAGAAAGCGGCGGTGGCGGCGTCCCCGCGAGCGCTGGCGATCTGCTCGGCCAGTCGCAGGCTCTCCGGGGTGGTGCCGGCCAGCCGGATGAAGCGTTGCAGCGCCTCCCAGGCGCGGGTGTCCTCGCCCTGGTCGTGCAGGGCGCCGGCGAGTGCCAGGTAACTGGGTGCGTAACGCGGGTCGATCGTCTGGGCCTTGTTCAGGCTCTGCAGGGCGGCGTCGGCCCGGCCGAGCCGGCGCTGGCAGCGTCCCAGGTTGGTGAACAGCTGGGCCCGGTTGTCGTAGTGGATATCCTGCGTGGCGCGTTCGAGCTGGTCGCAGGCCGCGGCGGTTTCACCCCGGGCGTAGAGAAAGGCCGCATAGTTGTTGCGCCCCCGGGTGAAATCGGGTGCCACATCCAGGGCGCGCTTGAAGAAGCGGCGGGCGAGCTCGGGCTCGCCCTGGCGCTGGTAGAGCAGGGCACTGGCCTGCAGGGCGTCGGGGTCGTCGGGAGCGATCGACAGGGCCTTGTCCAGCTTGCGACGGGCCCGGGGCAGATTGCCCTTCTGCATGTACTCGAGCCCCATCGTCACATTGAGCTCGGCCGCCTGGCTCGGGTCGGCCCCGCTCTGCAGCCCGGCCGGTGCGGACGTGGCGCAGCCGGACAGCCAGAGCATGCCGCACAGTGCGGCACCCAGCAGGGGGACGAAGGACGAGCGTTGGCGACGAATCATGCACTCCTCTCGACAGTGGCGGGCCCGGCTCGCGATGGCCCTCGTCGAATCAATGGTATAGGGGATGACGATACTGGGCCGACCCGCCATGAAAAGGCGTACTCATAAAAGCGCCGTGACCGGTTGAAGTCAAGGACGCCACCGGGTCAGTCGGCATCCAGCTGGATCGACTGGATGTAGCGTTCGTGACGGCGCGTGCGGTCCTTGACCCGGCCGACCAGCTGGCCGCAGGCGGCATCGATGTCGTCACCGCGGGTGCTGCGAATCGGGGCCGTGTAGCCGAGCTCGTAGAGCCACTGCTGGAAGCGCATGGTCTGGTTGCGCGAGGGCTTCTCGTAGCCCGAGTGCGGGAACGGGTTGAACGGGATCAGGTTGATCTTGCACGGCAGCTCGTCGAGCAGCGCGGCGAGCTGGTCGGCGTGCTCGCGCTGGTCGTTGACGTCCTTGATCAGCGTGTACTCGATGGTGATCAGGCGCGTGTCGTCACACTTGGCCAGGTAGCGCTGGCAGGCGTCGAGCAGGGTGCGGATGTCGTACTTGCGATTGAGCGGCACCAGCTCGTTGCGCAACTCGTCGTTGGCGGCGTGCAGCGAGATCGCCAGGCTCACGTCGATCTCGTCGCCGAGCTTGTCGATCATCGGCACCACGCCGGAGGTCGACAGCGTCACGCGGCGCTTGGAGAGGCCGTAGCCGTTGTCGTCGAGCATCAGCTTCATCGCCGGCACGACGTTGTCGTAGTTGAGCAGCGGCTCGCCCATGCCCATCATCACCACGTTGGTGACCGGGCGGTTGGCGGTGTCGCGGCGCGGGCCGACGCTGCGCTGGGCGACCCACACCTGGCCGATGATCTCGGCGGCGGTGAGGTTGCGCTGGAAGCCCTGCTTGCCGGTGGAACAGAAGCTGCAGTCCAGCGAGCAGCCCACCTGGGAGGAAACACAGAGCGTGCGGCGATTGCCGTTCTCGGACGGAATCAGCACGGTCTCGACGTAGCTGCCGTCCTCGACCTCGAGCACCCACTTGCGCGTCCCGTCGCTCGACGTGCCTTCGTAGACCACGCCGGGGCCGCGGATCTCGGCCACCTCGGCCAGGCGCGCACGCAGGGCCTTGGAGAGGTTGGTCATGGCCTCGAAATCGTCGCAGCCCTCGTGGTGAATCCACTTCATCACCTGGCTGGCGCGAAACTTCTTCTCGCCGATCGAGATGAAGAAGGCTTCCATCTGCTCGCGGGACAGACCGAGCAGGTTGGTCAGGGGGGTATGGGTGGTGGCGGTCATGATGGTCAACCGATGGTCGGAGGGCTGTCAGGCACGGCCCGGCGTGGCGGGCGGGAGCCGTGCGGCTCCCGCTCAGGGTTCAGCGCGGGCAGATTTCGTCGGCGCTGAAGAAGAAGGCCACTTCGCGCTCGGCGGATTCCGGCGAGTCGGAACCGTGCACGGCGTTGGCGTCGATGGACTGGGCATAGTCGGCGCGGATGGTGCCCGGTGCGGCTTCCTGCGGGTTGGTGGCACCCATCAGGTCACGGTTCTTGGCGATGGCGTCCTCGCCCTCGAGCACCTGGACGACGACCGGGCCGGAGGTCATGAAACCGACCAGTTCGCCGAAGAAGCCGCGCTCCTTGTGCTCGGCGTAGAAGCCTTCGGCCTGCTCCTTGGACAGGTGCAGCATCTTGGCGGCAACGACCTTGAGGCCGGCCTTTTCGAAGCGGCTGATGATCTCGCCGATGACGTTCTTGGAAACGGCGTCGGGCTTGATGATGGACAGCGTGCGCTGAGTTGCCATGCAGGGTTCTCCGTGAAATCGAGTGCTTGGATACGGCTGCGCGCCGCTGTCGTGGCGGCGCGCAGGGTCGCGGTTCGGCCGCGGCAGGCGGCCGGGCGGAAAAGCGCCTGATTATAGCGGCTCGGGCGGGGTCTTGACACCCCGCAGGCCGCGCGTGCTCACACGCTGAAGCTCTCGCCGCAGCCGCACTGGTCCTTGACGTTGGGGTTGTTGAAGCGAAAGTAGCGATTGAGCCCTTCGTTGACGTAGTCGACTTCACTGCCGTCGAGCATCTCCAGGGCGTCGGGGGCCACGTAGACCGTGGCGCCGTGGGCCTCGAAGGGCACGTCGTCGTCGATCGCCTGATCGGCGAAGTCCAGCACGTAGCTGTAGCCGGAGCAACCGCTGGGCTTGACGCTCACGCGCAGCCCCAGGCCGTGGCCGCGCTCGCCGAGCACGTGGCGGATCTGGTCGGCGGCGGCGGGGGTGATCGAAAGGTTCGCCATGGAAACTCCTCCTGACTGCGAATCGGCGGCCGAGTCGGCGTCAACCGCGCAAGGTGGTAATGGCATGACGGATATCGGCGATGGCCGCATCGATCTCCGCCTCGGTGGTGAAACGCCCGAAACTGAAGCGCAGCGCCGTCAGGGCGCGCGACCGGGGCACACCGATGCCCTGCAGGACATAGGATGGCTCGACGCTTGCCGAATTGCAGGCCGAGCCGGTGGATACCGCGATGCCGCGCAGGGCCATGAGCAGCGATTCGCCATCGACGCCGTCGAAGGACAGATTGACGATATTGGGCACGGCCACGGTGACATCGGTGTTGCGGTGCACGCCCTCGAGATCGTCGAGCCCGGCGAGGAAGCGCTCGGCCAGCGCGGCGATGCGGGTCTGGTCGGCCTCGCCCTCGCTCTCGGCGAGCACGAAGGCCTCGCCCATGCCGGCGATCTGGTGGGTGGGCAGGGTGCCGGAGCGCATGCCGCGCTCGTGACCGCCGCCGTGGATCAGCGCCTCGAGGCGGATGTCCGGACTGCGTTTGACGTAGAGAGCGCCGACTCCCTTGGGGCCGTAGACCTTGTGGCCGGACAGCGACATCAGGTCGATGCCCAGCTCGACGACGTCCAGCGGAATCCGGCCCACCGCCTGGGCGGCGTCGACATGGAAGACCGCGTCGCGGGCATGCACCACCGCCGACAGCGCGGCAAGGTCGTTGATGCTGCCGAGCTCGTTGTTGACCGCCATCAGCGACACCAGCACGGTGTCGTCGCGCATCGCCGCGGCCAGTCGGGCGGGGGCGATGCGGCCGTCATGGCCGGGCTCGAGCCAGGTGACCTCGAAGCCCTCGGCCTCCAGGGCGCGGGCGGTATCGATGATCGCCTTGTGCTCGATGGTGGAGGTCACCAGGTGCATGCCCCGGGCGCGGTTGGCGCGCATGAAACCGATCAGCGCCAGGTTGTCGGCCTCGGTGGCGCCGGAGGTCCAGACGATCTCGCGCGGGTCGGCGCCGATCAGGTCGGCGACCTGGCGGCGGGCGCCTTCCACGACCTGCTCGGCCTGCCAGCCGGGCATGTGGCTGCGCGAGGCCGGGTTGGCGAAGATCCCGTCCAGGGTCAGATGGCGCGCCATGACCTCGGCGACGCGAGGGTCGACCGGCGTGGTGGCAGCGTAGTCCAGGTAGATCGGTGCGTTCATGGCTCTCTGCGTGACGGCGAGGCCGGCGGGCTGCGGCCGGTCCTCAGGGTGACGAGGTGACGATGGTGTTGTCGGTGGTGCTGCTGCGCTGACGTTCGGCGATGCCGCGCACCTCGTTGCGCCGCACCAGGTCGCCCAGGCTGATGCCGTCGAGGAAGCCGTGAATCTCCTGCGACAGCTCGCACCACAGGTGATGCGTCAGGCAGGTATGGCCCTGCTGGCAGTCCGACAGCCCCTGGCAGCGGGTGGCGTCCACCGACTCGTCGACGGCGTCGATCACCCGCGCGACCGACAGCGTGTCCGGGGCGGCGGCCAGCAGGTAGCCGCCGCCCGGCCCGCGCACGCTCTTGACCAGCCGGGCGCGGCGCAGGCGGGCGAACAGCTGCTCGAGGTAGGACAGCGAGATCGCCTGGCGCTGCGAGATGTCGGCGAGGCTGATCGGCCCCTGGTCGCCGTGCAGGGCGAGATCGAGCATCGCGGTGACGGCGTAACGTCCTTTGGTGGTCAGGCGCATAAGCGAGTCGGGTCGGGCATCGGTCGCAGGGCCGCGCTGCGCCGGAGCGGGCTGAAGCGCGCGGCCGCCGGTGGAATCATCGCTCCATTATGAGAAAACCCAGTAAAGCGGTCAACAATAGCGCCGCCCGCCCCGGAGGTATACGCCGCGATGCGGCTCAGTCCTCGTTGCCGCCGTCACGCCGGGTGTCCTGGCGTTCGGCTCGCCGTTCGGCTTGCCGTTCGGTGCGGGGGTCGGGGCCGCAGCAGCTGTCGACATCGGCGAGGATCTCGGCGAAGTCCTCGTCGCGCAGCTCGGGCAGGCGGCCTTCGAGGTAGCCGGTGTCGAGCTTCCTGAGTGTGGTGCACATGCGCTCGATGCGCTGGTCCACGGCGTGCATGTGGTCGAGCATCGCCTGCATGGAACGGGCCACGGGGTCGGGCATGTCCTGGCTCACGCCGTAGGCGTCGAAGCCGAACTTCTGGCGGATCGCCTCGCGGCGCTCGGGATCGAAGGTCGGGACCTCCTCGGTGTCGGGCTCGGCGCGCTTGACGATCTTGCCGGGAATGCCCACCACCGTGGCGCCGTCCGGCACCTCCTTGGTGATCACCGCGTTGGAGCCGATCTTGGCGCCGGCGCCGACCCGGAACGGGCCCAGGATCTTGGCGCCGGCGCCGACGATCACGCCGTCGCCCAGGGTCGGGTGGCGCTTGCCCTTGTTCCAGCTGGTGCCGCCCAGGGTGACGCCCTGATAGAGCGTCACGTCGTCGCCGACCTCGGCGGTCTCGCCGATCACCACGCCCATGCCGTGGTCGATGAAGAAGCGCCGGCCGATGGTCGCCCCGGGGTGGATCTCGATGCCGGTCAGCCAGCGCGCCAGGGTCGAGATGGTGCGTGCCAGCCACTTGAAGTTGTGCCGCCACAGCCGATGGCTCAGGCGATGGGCGAGCAGGGCGTGAAGCCCCGGGTAGTTGGTCAGGACCTCGAGAAAGTTGCGCGCCGCGGGGTCGCGGTCGAACACGCTGTTGATGTCTTCACGCAGACGACCAAACATGAAGCCTTCCTTGTTGGGCTGTCGGTCGGCGCACGGGCCGGCCGCGAACGGGTTGGTGACTCATTATTGGGGCGCCCGGCGCCCCCTGCAAGGCGCCGCTCAGCGCTGGCCGATGCGTTTCTCGACGGCGCTGAGGATGCCGCGCAGGATGCTGACCTCCTGGGTGTCCGGCCGGGCGCGCAGGTAGAGGCGGCGCAGCCGGGCCATCAGCTGGCGGGGGCGCTGCGGATCGTGGAAGCCGGTGTCGACCAGCACCCGCTCGAGATGCGCGAAGTAGCGCTCGAGATCGTCGTGGCTGGCTGGCGGGTGATCCCAGTCGATGCCGAACGGGGCGGCCTCGCTGCCGGCCTCGGTGGGCTCGGCGGCGGCCAGCCAGGCCAGGCGGCACTCGTAGGCCACCACCTGCACGGCGGCGGCGAGGTTCAGCGAGCTGAAGTCAGGGTCGGTGGGGATGTGCACATGATGGTGGCAGTGCTGCAGCTCGGCATTGGTCAGCCCGCTGTCCTCGCGGCCGAACACCAGCGCCACCCGGCCTTGCGGGTCGGCCAGTTCGGCGGGCAATGATTCGCCCAGCGCCCGGGGCGTGATCATCGGCCAGGGCAGGGTGCGCGAGCGGGCGCTGGCACCCACCACCAGGGTGGCGTCGGCCACTGCGGCATCCAGCGTCTCGTGACGGCTAGCGCCGATCAGCAGGGCATCGGCCCCCGAGGCGCGGGCGATCGAGTCGCTGGTCTGGATCTCGCAGCGCGGCGCGACCAGCGCCAGGTCGCCGAGTCCCATGTTCTTCATCGCCCGGCACACGGCACCGATGTTGCCGGGGTGGCTGGTGCCGATCAGCACGATGCGCAGCTGGTCGAGGGAAAAGGCGGGTTGAGGCATGGCAAGACAACGTCGCGGCAATGAAAAGGGGCGCCAGTCTACCATGTCAGCCGCCGGGCCGGGACGCATCGCGATTCCCTCGCGGAGCCGGGTCTGCTAGCATGCGCGACGTTCTTTAACAGTTACCGACCCTCAAGGCCCGATCATGCATCCGATGGTCCAGTTCGCGCTGCGTGCCGCACGCAGCGCCGCCGAGCAATTCGTCCGTATCCGCGAGCGCATCGATGTCGCCCGCGATGACCACGGTCTCGACCGCCTCCTGGAAGATACCGCCCGCAACGCCGAAACGCTGATTGTCCGTCAACTGTCCCGCGGCTATCCGCAGCACGGGATCGCCGGCCGCTACACGCCGCACCGCGACGGAGAAGGCGAGGGTCGGGACACGGTCTGGAAGATCGAACCCTTCCATGGCTACACCAATCTCGGCGTCGGCAGTGTGCAGTTCGCCCTCTCGCTGGTGTGTCTCGTCAAGGGGCGCCCCGAACACGCCGTGGTGATCTGCCCGTTCAGTGACGACGAATACCTGGTCAGCCGCGGCCGCGGTGCGCAGCACAACGGCAAGCGCATCCGCGTCGGCAAGACCCACGGCATCGACGGTATGCGCCTGGCGATGGGGCTGCCGGAAACCTGGCTGCGCCCGCGTCATCTGCCTACCTACCAGACCCTGATCCAGCAGCTCGCCCCGCGGATCGAGTCGCTGACCGCCTCGGGCTGTGCGCTGCTCGACATGGCCGATGTCGCTGCCGGTCGTGCCGACGCCGTGTTCGTGCTGGGCCTCGAGGAGCAGGACAGCCTGGTCGGTACGCTGCTGCTCAAGGAGGCCGGCGCACTGATCGGCGGTCCGGACGGCTCGCCCGGCGTGGCGCCGGAAGCCAACCTGATGGCCGCCGGGCCGCGTCTCTACAAGGCGCTGGTCCAGGGCCTCAAGCCGCACATGTAAGTCCGCTATCCTGAGAAAAGCCCCGGCTCGCGTCCTGCGAGCCGGGGCTTTTTCATGTCGGCATGGCCGTGCGGAGGGGCCTCCCCGAAACGACGACACCCCGCCGAGGCGGGGTGTCGCGCTGACGTCGCCGAACGGATCAGGGCAGTTCGTCGCCCTCGGCGTTTTCCTTCTTCGCCGGGATCAGGTCCTCGCGCTGGAGCTTGACGGCGATCAGCAGCGCCGAGGCGACATACACCGAGGAGTAGGTCCCCACGCCGACGCCGACGATCAGCGCCAGGGCGAAGTTGTGGATCATGTCGCCGCCGAGCAGCAGCAGGGCCAGCAGCACCAGCAGGGTGGTGCCGGAGGTGGCCAGCGTGCGCGACAGGGTCTGGTTGATCGCCTCGTTGAAGATCGTCGGCATGTGGTCGGTGCGCGACTTGCGGATGTTCTCGCGGATGCGGTCGTAGACGATGATGGTGTCGTTGAGCGAGTAACCGATCACCGCCAGCACCGCCGCCAGCACGGTGAGATCGAAGTCGAGCTGGAACAGCGAGAACACGCCGAGCACGATGATCACGTCGTGAACCAGCGCCAGCAGCGCCCCCAGCGAGAACTTGTACTGGAAGCGCAGGGCGACATAGAGCATCACCACGCCGAGCGCCACCAGCATGCCCAGGCCGCTCTGGTCGCGCAGCTGACCGCCGACCTGGGCGCCGACGAATTCGGCGCGGATCAGGTCGACGCTGGCGCCACCCTGACGCAGCACGTCCGTCACCTGGGCGCCGACGTTGGGGTCGAAGGCCTGCTGCAGACGTACCAGCACATCGGTGGGCGCGCCGAAGGTCTGCACCGAGACGTTGGTGAAGCCGGCGCCTTCCAGGGTCTGACGCACGGCCTCCAAGGCCGGCGCGGCGGCATAGCGCACCTCGACGAGGGTGCCGCCGGTGAAGTCCAGCCCCAGGTTGAGCTGCTGGAACAGCAGCGAGACGATCGACACCAGCAGCATCGCCCCCGAGACGAAAAACGCGAGGCGGCGCTTGCCCATGAAGTCGAGCCGGCGATTGATGAAAGCGTTCATGGCCACCTCTTAGATCCAGAGTTTCTTCACCGGCTTGCCGCCGATGGTGAGATTGACGACCGCGCGCGACACCATGATCGCGGTGAACATCGAGGTCAGGATCCCCAGCGACAGCGTCACGGCAAAGCCCTTGACCGGGCCGGTGCCGATCGAGAACAGGATCACGGCCACCAGCAGGGTGGTGATGTTGCCATCGAAGATCGAGGTGAAGGCCCGCTCGTAGCCGGCGTGGATCGCCTGCTGGATCGGCATCTTCGCGCGCAGTTCCTCGCGGATGCGCTCGTAGATCAGCACGTTGGCGTCCACCGCCATGCCCAGCGTCAGCACGATACCGGCGATACCCGGCAGGGTCAGGGTCGCGCCGAGCAGCGACAGGGCGGCGACCAGCAGCACCAGGTTGATGCCCAGCGCGAGGTTGGCGATCAGGCCGAAGGCGCGGTAGCGGATCAGCATGAAGGCCACGACCAGCAGCATGCCGATCTCCACCGAGTGGATGCCGCGCTCGATGTTCTTGGCGCCCAGGCTCGGCCCGATGGTGCGTTCGGCGACGAAGTAGATCGGTGCGGCCAGCGAGCCGGAACGCAGCAGCAGGGCGAGCTCCTTGGCCTCGGTGGGCGAGTCCAGCCCGGTGATGCGGAAGCGGTTGCCCAGCGCGCTCTGGATGGTGGCCAGGCTGATGATGCCGCGCTCGGTGTAGTTGTCGCGCTTCTCGACCGCCTTGCCGTTCTCCATCACCGTGCGGGTGCGGGTCTTGTTGTCGATGTAGACCACCGCCATCGACCGGCCGATGTTGGAACGGGTGGCCCGGTTCATCAGCGTGCCGCCGGTGCCGTCGAGGTTGATGTTGACCTGCGGACGGCCGTTCTGGTCGAACCCGACGCTGGCGCTGGAGACGTTCTCGCCGGTGATGATCACGTCACGCATCAGCCGGGCAGTGCGCTGCTGGTCGTTGCGGAACGGCAGCGTCTCGGTCTGCGAGTCGGGGGTGTCGGGACGGGCGGCGAGGCGGAACTCCAGGTTGGCGGTGGCACCCACCACGCGTTTGGCGGCGGCGGTATCCTGCACGCCGGGCAGTTCGACGACGATACGGTTGGGGCCCTGGCGCTGCACCAGCGGCTCGGCCACGCCCAGTTCGTTGACGCGGTTGCGCAGCGTGGTGAGGTTCTGTTCCACCGCGTAGTCCTGGATCTCCTGAACCTTCTTCGGCGTCAGGGTCATCGCCAGGGTGGCGCCGCGTTCGGCGTCCTGGTCGGCGTACTGGAAGTCGGGGAACTGACGGCTGATGACGTCGCGGGCCTTGCTGCGATCCTCGGCGCTGGCGAAGGTGAAGGACAGCGTCCGGCCATTGATCTGCGTATCCCGGTAGCGGATGCGCTCGTTACGGAGAGCCTCGCGGATCGCGCTGGCGTTGACCTGCAGGCGCTGTTCGATGGCGGCGTCCATGTCGACCTCGAGGGCGAAGTGCACGCCGCCGCGCAGGTCGAGGCCCAGGTTCATCGGCGAGGCGCCGAGGCTCTCGAGCCAGGCGGGGGTCGACTCGGCCAGGTTGAGTGCCACCGTGTAGTCGTCGTTGACCTGACCGGCGACGATCTGGCGGGCCTTGAGCTGGTCATCGCCGCTGGCGAGGCGAATCAGGGCGCCGTTGGGCTGGCTGTCGATGCGCTCGATGGGGATATCGGCCTTGCCGAGCGCGCTGCGGATGCGCTCGAGCTGGCCGTCGTCCAGGGTGGCATCGCCACGGGCACTGCTGATCTGAACGGCGGGGTCCTCGGGGTAAAGGTTGGGTAGCGCGTAGATCAACCCGACGACGATCACGAACAGTATCAGCAGATACTTCCACAGGGGATAACGGTTGAGCATGGAAGCCCTGTCCTTGTTGCTGACGCGAAAAGAACGCTGCCGGCGTGAAGACCGGCAGCGAGAGGCGGGTTAGAGGGACTTCAGAGTGCCCTTGGGCAGCACCGCCGCGACGGCGTTCTTCTGCACGTTGACCTCGGTGCCTTCGGCGATTTCCATGGTGAGGAACTCTTCATGCACCTTGGTGACCCGGCCGACCAGGCCCCCGCCGATGACGATCTCGTCGCCGTTGGCCAGATTGCTGATCAGTTTCTTGTGCTCCTTGGCCCGCTTGGACTGGGGGCGCCACAGCAGGAAGTAGAAGATCAGCACGAAGCCGACCAGCAGAACGATCTGGGCGATGCCGCCGCCCGCAGCCGCACCACCGCCGCTCTGGGCGTGCGCCTGTGAGATGAAGAAATCCAGCATGGGTCAGTGTCTCCCGGAAGGTTGCGAAAAGGCTCTTGCCAAAGCGGGGCCGGGACGCGCGGGTCCCGGCCGGGAAAAGGGTTCCGCAGCGCGATTCAGCGCGGCGCGTCGGGAACCGGCAGGCCCCGGCGCGCGTAGAACGCGGCCACGAAGTCAGCCAATGTACCCGCTTCGATAGCACCGCGCAAACCGGCCATTACACGCTGGTAATAGCGCAGATTGTGGATGGTGTTGAGCATCGAGCCGAGCATTTCGCCGCAGCGATCCAGGTGGTGCAGGTAGCTGCGCGAGAAGTGCTGACAGGTGTAGCAGTCGCAGCCTTCCTCGAGTGGGCGCGTGTCGTGCCGGTGTTTGGCGTTGCGGATCTTCACCGTGCCTTCGGCGGTGAACAGATGGCCGTTGCGGCCATTGCGGGTGGGCATCACGCAGTCGAACATGTCGACGCCACGGCGCACGCCCTCGACCAGGTCTTCCGGCTTGCCCACGCCCATCAGGTAGCGCGGCTTGTCCGCCGGCATCCAGGTCGGCAGGTAGTCGAGCACCCGGATCATCTCTTCCTTGGGCTCGCCCACCGACAACCCGCCGATGGCCAGGCCGTCGAAGCCGATGTCGACCAGGCCCTTGAGCGAACGCTCGCGCAGCTCGGGGTACATGCCACCCTGGACGATGCCGAACAGCGCCGAGGGCGAGCTGCCGTGGGCCGCCCGCGAGCGTTCGGCCCAGCGCAGTGAACGTTCCATCGACAGCCGGGCTTCCGTCTCGGTGGCCGGGTAGGGGGTGCACTCGTCGAAGATCATCACGATGTCCGAGCCCAGCGAGCGCTGCACGGCCATCGATTCCTCGGGGCCCATGAACACCTTGGCGCCGTCCACCGGCGAGCGGAAGTGCACGCCCTCCTCGGTGATCTTGCGCATCGCCCCCAGCGAGAACACCTGGAAGCCGCCGGAGTCGGTGAGGATCGGCTTGTCCCACTGGGCGAAGTCGTGCAGGTCGCCATGGGCCTCGATCACCTCCATGCCGGGACGCAGCCACAGATGGAAGGTGTTGCCGAGGATGATCTCGGCGCCGATCTCCTTGACGCTCTGCGGGGTCATGCCCTTGACGGTGCCGTAGGTGCCCACCGGCATGAAGGCGGGGGTTTCCACCGTGCCGCGGGGGAAGGTCAGCCGACCGCGACGGGCGCGCCCGTCGCTGGCCAGGTGCTCGAAGTTCATGAAACAGTCGTTGCGCATGGGGCTCTCGAAAATGCTGGATGCCGCGAAGACGGTCGTCGCTCGAGGCGGTGTATCAGGGGGTCTTGCGGGTCAGGAACATGGCATCGCCATAACTGAAGAAACGATAGCGCTCGGCCACCGCCTCCCGGTAGGCGCGCAGGGTCAGGTCATGGCCGGCGAAGGCACTGACCAGCATCACCAGCGTCGACTCCGGCAGGTGAAAGTTGGTGACCAGGGCGTCGACGCAGCGCCAGCGATAGCCGGGGTAGATGAAGATGTCGGTCTCGCCGCGGTAGGGGGCGATTGTGCCGTCCTCGCGGCCGGCCGCGGCGGTCTCCAGGCATCGCACGCTGGTGGTGCCCACGGCGATCACCCGATTGCCGCGCGCCCGGGCGGCGTTGATCTGCTCGCAGACCCGCTCGTCGACCTCGAGCCATTCGCTGTGCATGTGGTGCTCGCGGATGTCGTCGACGCGCACCGGCTGGAAGGTGCCGGCGCCGACGTGCAGGGTGACGAAGGCGGTCTCGATACCGCGCTCGCGCATGGCGGCCAGCAGCGGCTCGTCGAAGTGCAGCCCGGCGGTGGGTGCGGCGACGGCGCCGTGACGGCGGGCGTAGACGGTCTGGTAGCGCTCCCGGTCGGACAGCTCGTCCTCGCGGGTGATATAGGGCGGCAGCGGCATGTGGCCGTGGCGCTCGAGAAGCTCGATCAGCGGAGTGTCGCCGAGAAAGCGCAGCTCGAAGAGGGCATCGCGGCGCCCCTCGACCACGGCATGGATGTCGCCCTCGAAGATCAGCTCGGTGCCGGGCTTCGGCGACTTGCTGGCGCGCAGGTGCGCCAGGCCGCGCTGCGCATCCAGCGGACGCTCGAGCAGCATTTCGACGCGCCCGCCGCTGGCCTTTTGGCCGTGCAGGCGTGCGGGAATGACGCGGGTGTCGTTGAACACCACCACATCGCCCGGTGCCAGCAGGGTCAGCAGGTCCGGAAAGTGATGGTGCGCGAGCGTCTGCGTCTCGGCATCGACGCACAGCAGGCGGCAGTCGCTGCGCTGCTCGCTGGGGTAACGGGCGATCAGATCCTCGGGGAGGTCGAAATGAAAGTCGGAACGCTGCATGGAAGCTCGCCACGAAGGCCGGGAATTGGGGATCACGGGGCGTCGCCGAAGCGGCGGCGCATGAATGAAACGGCGCAACATCATAGTCGAGACGCGCCGGGAAGTCAGTCCCGTTATTGACGCGGCGAGGAGGACCCGTATAATCCTGCCTCGCTGCCGGTGTGGCGGAATTGGTAGACGCAGCGGATTCAAAATCCGCCGCTAGCGATAGCGTGTCGGTTCGAGTCCGACCACCGGCACCATGAAATCAAGTGAGCCCTGATTGCCCCTCCTTTTTTTGCTTGTCACTTGATGCCCTCCTTTCTGTACCTGCTGTATTCCCGACCCTTGTCGTTGTTGCCCTGTATGCACGCTCTTCAAAAGCTTTCAGTCTGCCCTCTGGCGTGAAGGCGGGAAAACGCCGTTTCCTGGCACTACCGGTTGTGTGTCCGTCTTGTCTGCGAGGCGGGCAAGGGATTTTTTCGTTACCTATTGAATCTCAAACCCTTTTTGATAGGCGTTTACCGTAATTAACATCAATAAGCCTCGCCAATTCAGCGTATTGACAGGCCGAAAACCCGGCTAGAATCGGTACTGCTGCATCCCAGCATCCCTGTAATTTGACCGGCGCCCTCGGCGCCGGTTTTTTTATGGCTGCCGCAAGGCGGGTATGGCGATCCTCGTCTTTTGTCCAATTCCGCGCGGCTGACGCCGAAGCCGGGCAGGCAGTATGATCGATGATTCCATGAGTCGAGGAGACAATCATGCCGTTGACACTCTGGCTTTCCCTGGCGGCGGTCTGTGCCATGGGCGCGATGTCGCCGGGCCCCAGCCTGGCCATGGTCCTGCGTCACACCCTGGGCGGCGGGCGTACTCCGGGCGTCGTCGCGGGTATCAGTCACGCCCTGGGCGTGGGTCTGTACGCGCTGCTGACCGTCTGGGGGCTGGGGGCGGTGATCAGTCACGAGCCGGTGCTGTTCCGCATCATCACCTGGGGCGGCGCCGCCTATCTGGCGTGGCTGGGCATCAAGGCGCTGCAGGCCGGGCGGGGTGGCGCGCTGGAGGCGCAGGCGGCGGTCACCGATCCGTTGCAGGCGGCTCGCGACGGGGTGCTGGTCGCGCTCGGCAACCCCAAGCTGATCCTGTTCTTCGTGGCGCTGCTGAGCCAGTTCGTCAGCCCCGACATGAGCTGGACCGGCAAGGCGCTGATCGTGGCCACGGCCACGCTGATCGACGGCCTCTGGTATGTGCTGGTGGCGGTCGCGTTGTCGCACTCCTCGGTGCTGCCCTGGCTGCAGGCGCGCGCCCACTGGATCAATCGCCTGACCGGCGTGCTGTTGCTGGCGCTGGCGCTGCGCGTACTGATCGGCTGAAGTTCACGGCTCGATACGGGCCAAGATGGCGTCGAGCGGCGCATCGAGCGGCAGCACGCCGTAGGCCGCGCTGACCGCATCGCCGAGGCGGCTGCGACAGAAGGTCTCCGCCACCTCGTTGGGGGCGTGACGCAGCAGCAGCGAGGCCTGGATGCACTGGGCAAGACGCTGAGTCAGCCAGCGGGCATCGGCCTCGAGGGCCTCGGCGGGCCGGCTCAGGGCCGATGACAGGTTGGCCACGGCCCGGTCGTAGTCGCTGGACAGGCCGCGTGCCGCGGCGAGCTCGGCGTGCAGTACTTCCAGGCAGGCCGGGTGCCGATGCAGCGCCCGGAGCACGTCCAGACAGATCACGTTGCCCGAGCCTTCCCAGATCGAGTTGACCGGCGCCTCCCGATAGAGCCGTGCCAGCGGTGATTCCTCGACATAGCCGATGCCGCCCAGGCACTCCATGGCTTCGGCCATGAAGCCGGGAGCCCGCTTGTTGTGCCAGTACTTGCCCAGCGCTGGCAGCAGCCGGGCGAGCAGCCCCTCGCGCTCGTCGCCGGGGCTGTCGAAGGCACGGGCGGCACGCAGCACCAGCGCCAGGCCGGCTTCGGTTTCCAGCGCCAGGTCGGCGATCACCCGGCGCATCAGCGGCTGCTCGCCGAGCGGCTTGCCGAAGGCCTGACGCTGGCGCACATGGTCCCAGGCCTCGACGAGCGCCTGGCGCATCATGCCCACGGGCGCCGTGGCGGCGTCCAGCCGGGTCTGCTGGACCATTTCGAGAATGGTGGCGATGCCGCGGCCCGGCTCGCCGATCGGTTCGGCCCAGGCCTCGCGGTACTCGATCTCCGCCGAGGCGTTGGCGCGATTGCCGCACTTGTCCTTGAGGCGCTGGAGTTCGATGGCGTTGCGTTCGCCGTCGGGCGTGAAGCGCGGCACCAGAAAGCAGCCCAGCCCCGCCTCGGTGACGGCCAGGGTGAGGAAGGCGTCGGACATCGGCGCGCTGCAGAACCACTTGTGGCCGGTCAGGCGGTAACCGTCGTTTCCGGCCCGGGCACGGGTCGAGTTGGCACGCACATCGCTGCCGCCCTGCTTCTCGGTCATCGCCATGCCCAGGGTCGCGGCGGGCTTGTCCCGGGCGGGCACGGCGCGCTCGTCGTAGTCCCAGGCCAGCAGCCGGGCCTGCCATTCGTCGTGCACGCGAGGCGCCTGGCGCAGCGCCGGCATGGCGGCGTGGGTCATGGTCACCGGGCAGCAGAACCCGGGCTCGGCCTGGGTCAGCAGATAGAGCGCGGCGACGTGGGCCTGATGACCGCCGCGGCCTTCCTCTTCCCAGGCCACGGCGTGCCAGCCGTTGTCGAAGGCCAGGTGCATGAGCTGGTGATAGGCGGGGTGGTAGCGGACCTCGTCGAGACGCCGGCCGTAGCGGTCGAACAGCTGAAGCTCCGGGGGGTGACGGTTGGCTTCCTCGCCGAGGGCCTGGACCGCGCGGCTGCCCACGGCCACGCCCAGCGGATGCAGGCGGCGGGCGACCCAGTCGGGGGCCTCGCGGGCCAGGGTGTCCTGAAGCGGACGGTCGAGGGCGAACAGGTCGCGGTCGCCGGGGGGCGGGGGCTGGTTGTCCACCCGGTGCGTGGCGAGCTGGCGGCGCGGGGCGCGATCGGTCATGGCGGGACTCCACGGGCGCACGGGAAACGGCCGATGGACTGAGCATGGGCCGGGGCGGGCGCCGGGTCAATCGACGGTCCTCCCGGGCCCACGGCCATCCTGCCGTTCGATGCCGGTTCCTTGATGGCGCAGCGATGACAGGGGCGGGGCGATCGTGGCATCGTCTAGCGTTCAGCGACAGCAAAGACGTGGGCCATGCAGATCTACAGCCAGGATTGTCGTACCCAGAGTGGCGAGCCCTTCAATCTCCGGGCGCTGCGCGGGCAGGTGCTGCTGGTGGTCAATGTCGCCAGCCGTTGCGGCTTCACCCCGCAGCTCGCCGAACTCGAGCGTCTCTACCGGCGCTATCGCGACCAGGGCTTCACGGTGCTGGCCTTTCCCTGCAACCAGTTCGCGCGCCAGTCGCCGGAAACGGCACGGGCCTTCGGCGCCTTCTGCGAACGCGAGTACGGCGTCACCTTTCCGGTGATGGAGAAGGTCCGGGTCAACGGCCCGGGGGCGCACCCGCTGTTCGTGCTGCTGCGCCGCCAGGCGCCCGGGGTGCTGGGCAGCACCCCGATCAAGTGGAACTTCACCAAGTTCCTGGTCGGTCGCGACGGTCAGGTGATCCGCCGCTTCTCGCCCCGCGACCGGATGGCGCGCATCGTGCCGGATCTGGAGCGGGCCCTGGAGACGCCGTTCTCGGCGTGAGATCAGTCCGGCGGCGTCTGGCCGCGGGCCACCAGCAGGCGTTCGATCAGGGTGTTCCAGCGCGGGCGGGCGAGCATCGTCATCATCCCCGAGAACAGCGCCCAGAAGCCCTTGCGCCAGCCGAACAGGCGGCGATTGTGGGCCACCAGCCGGCGCAGCAGCTGATGATCGTCCAGGGTGTTGTCGCCGGCCACGGACATCTGCTGGCGGGTCAGCACCGGGGCCAGCTCCAGGCGAAAGATCCACTCCAGCTGCTCGAGCGTCAGGTCGTGACGCTCGATCACCGTGACCATGCGCGCGTATTCGGTCTCGCGGGGCTCGTGCTCGCGCCACAGCGGTGCCAGGGCCAGCCACAGCTCGCCGCGCTCGTCGACCAGGGTCTGGGCGTCCTTCACGCCATCCTCCTCGCGATGCGAAACGGAACGCCATTGTCGCACAGTGGCGGACGGCGGGGCAGGGCGGACAGGTCTCCGGCAAATCGCTAGAATAGCCGCATCAGTCGCTTCCCGATCCGGGGAGTGCCCCGCAAGCTCCAGCAAAGCCGAGGTCTGACGTGATCATCAAACCCAAGGTTCGCGGTTTCATCTGCACCACCACCCATCCCACCGGCTGCGCGATGAGCGTGCTCGAGCAGATCCAGGCGACCCGCCGGGCGATCGGCGCGCGCGGTGCCGGCGATGCCGGGCCGAAGAAGGTGCTGGTCATCGGCGCGTCCAGCGGTTACGGCCTGGCGGCGCGCATCACCGCGGCCTTCGGCTACGGCGCCAGCACCCTGGGCGTGTTCTTCGAGAAGCCCGGCACCGAGAAGAAGCCCGGTACCGCCGGCTGGTACAACGCCGCCGCCTTCGATCGCTACGCCAAGGAAGAGGGGCTCTACAGCCGTGCGATCAACGGCGATGCCTTCGCCCACGAGACCCGCGAGAAGGCCATCGAGATGATCAAGCAGGACCTCGGCGAGGTCGACCTGGTGATCTACTCGCTGGCCTCGCCGGTGCGCAAGCTGCCCGACAGCGGCGAGGTGAAGCGCTCCGCGCTCAAGCCGATCGGCGAGACCTACCGCGCCACCGCCATCGACACCAACAAGGACGCCATCATCGAGGCCGAGGTCGAACCGGCCACCCAGCAGGAAATCGACGACACCATCGCGGTGATGGGCGGCGAGGACTGGGAACTGTGGATCGACGCGCTCGACAAGGCCGGCGTGCTGGCCGACGGCGCGCGCAGCGTGGCCTTCAGCTACATCGGCACCGAGATCACCTGGCCGATCTACTGGCACGGCGCGCTGGGCAAGGCCAAGGAGGACCTCGATCGCGCCGCCGGCGAGATCGACAAGCGCCTGGCCGGGACGGGCGGTGGCGCCAACGTCGCGGTGCTCAAGTCGGTGGTCACCCAGGCCAGCGCGGCGATCCCGGTGATGCCGCTGTACATCGCCATGGTCTACAAGGTGATGAAGGAGCAGGGCCTGCACGAGGGCACCATCGACCAGCTCAACCGGCTGTTCCGCGACCGGCTCTACGCCGACGAGGCGCCTGCCACCGACGAGGCCGGGCGGCTGCGTCTCGACGACTGGGAGCTGCGCGACGACGTCCAGCAGGCCTGCAAGGACCTGTGGCCGACGGTGACCACCGACAACCTCTTCGAGATCACCGACTACGCCGGCTACAAGCACGAGTTCCTCAAGCTGTTCGGCTTCGAGCGCGATGACGTGGACTATGACGCCGACGTCGATCCGGTGGCCGACTTCGATGTCGTGCAGCCCTGAGCGCCGGCCGGCGAGACACGCCGGCCGGCGGGACGGCGAGGGCGGCGATGCTGCACGATAGTTCGGCCATCTCAACACCCCGGCAGATCGGCTTCGTGCTGCTGCCGGGGTTCTCGCTGCTCGCCCAGGCCTGCGCGCTGGAGCCGCTGCACGTGGCCAACCGGCTGGCCGGCGAGCGGCTCTACACGCCGCTGATCTTCAGCCTGGACGGCCGCGCGGTGAAAAGCGCCGCGGAGCTGGCGCTGTCGCCGAACGGCGCGACCGGCAGCGAGGCCGGGGCGCTGGACCTGCTGCTGGTCTGTGCCCCTTCCCAGGGTGTTGGCGCGCATCCGGCGCTCGAGGCCTGGCTGACGCGTCTGGCCGGGCGCGGCGTGGCGCTGGGCGGGGTCGCCGGGGGGACCGAGGTGCTGGCCCGGGCCGGGGTGCTCGACGGCTATCGCGCCACGCTGCCCTGGCAGAATCTGGAAGCCTTCGCCCGGGCCCATCCGGCGGTGCGGGTCAGCCACCAGCTCTTCGAGATCGACCGCGACCGTCTGAGCTGCGGCGGCGGTACCGCGGCGATGGACATGATGATGACCCTGATCGGCCAGCATCACGGCCAGCGGCTCGCCGAGCGCATCTCCGAGCACTTCGTCTGCGAGCGCATCCGCATGGGCGACGAGCCCCAGCACGTGCCGCTGCGCGCGCGGCTCGGCCATGCCCCGCAGAGCCTGGTCGACGCCGTGGCGCTGATGGAGTCCAACATCGAGGAGCCGCTGACCACCCACGAACTGGCCGAGCATCTGGGCATCTCGCGGCGCCAGCTAGAGCGGCTGTTCAAGAAGTACCTGCAGGCGGTGCCCAGCCGCTACTACCTGGACCTGCGCCTGCAGCGAGCGCGCAAGCTGCTGCGCGAGACCGACCAGGCGGTGGGTGACATCGCCCTGCAGACCGGCTTCTCCTCCGGCGCCCACTTCTCCACCGCCTACCGCAACCACTTCGGCATGACGCCCCGCGAGGAGCGGCTGACCTGACGGCGCCGCCCCGTCATCAGGGCAATCGCAGTTGACTCTGGCCGGGGGGCGCCGGGGACAGGTCGAAGAAGGGGGCCTACGCCATGGCCGGAAAATGTTCCTTTCCATTCCGGCATTTCCGCCATCCATGGCGGTCAGATGGCGTAGGTAGCGCCCATGGAGGGGGTCACAGCGCCCCTTTGAAGAGCTGTCGACGGGTCAGCCCTTGGCCGAACTGCGGGTAGCCTTGGTCCCGTCATGCCTTGTGCGCCAGCAGGGCGCGGAACAGCGAGCCCATCATCACCGGCTCGTCACGTTCGACGACGAAGCCGGCCGCCTCCAGCAGTGGCCCCGCCTGACGGGTGATGTCGGTGGCGATGACGCGGGTGACGCGGTTGAGTGCGCGGCGCCCCGGGCCGGCGGGGTGGCTGTCCGGCTGGAACTTGTCCATCACGCACAGCTGGCCGTCGTCGGCGAGCACCCGATGCGCCTCCGCCAGCCCGCGCTCCGGGTGCGGCATCACCGCCAGGATCAGGTGCATCACCACCACGTCGAAATGGCCGTCCGGGTAGCTCAGCGCCGCGGCGTCCATCACCCCGGCCTGGCCGTCGAAGCCCAGCGCCTCGGCCCGGGCACGAAAGCGCCGCACCATCGCCGGGGTGAGGTCGCAGCCGTGCAGCTCGATGTCGCGGGGCAGCCAGGGCAGGTCGAGCCCGGTGCCGCAGCCGACGATCAGCACGCGCTGGCCGCCGGCCCAGTCCACCGCCTCGAGCGCGCGCCGCCGGGCGCGGCGAAAGGCCCGGTCGGCGACACAGTCGTAGACCGGGGCATACAAGGCATAGCGCCAGCGGTTCCAGGTGGTGGCATCGATCATGGGTGGGCTCTCCCGGTAGGCCAGGCTGGGGAGTCCATCATGCGCCGGGAGCGGCGGTCAGGAAAGCCCGCCCGCTGGCGGCGGCCACCGGGCGGGGTCGGAGGCGGGCGTCAGGCCATGGTGTCGACGATGCCGCCCTCGACGCGCAGCGCCGCGCCGGTGGTGGCGCTGGCCTGCTCGGAGGCCGCGTAGACGCTCATGTGGGCGACCTCCTCGGGCGTGGCCAGGCGCTGGATGATCGAGGAGGGGCGGTTCTCGCGGATGAAGCGTTCCTCCATCTCCGCCTGCGACACGCCCTGCTCCTCGGCGGCCTGGCGGATCATCTCGAGCACGCCCTCGGAGCGGGTCGGCCCCGGCAGGATGGCGTTGACGGTGACCCGGGTGCCGCTGAGCACCTTGGCCAGCCCGCGCGAGATCGACTGCACGGCGGACTTGGTCATGCCGTAGTGGACCATCTCGCTGGGGATGTTGAGCCCCGATTCGCTGGAGATGAACTGGATGCGCCCCCAGTCGCGGGCCTTCATGCCCTGGGCGTAGTGACGCGACAGGCGCACCGCGCTCATCACGTTGACGTCGAAGAACTGCTGCCAGGTGGCGTCGTCGACCGCGAAGAAGTCCTGGGGGCCGAAGATGCCCACGTTGTTGACCAGGATGTCGGTCTCCGGCCGGGCCTCGATCAGCGCCCGGCAGCCCTCGGCGGTGCCCAGGTCGGCGGCCACGCCCGACACGCCGGCATTGGGGACGTCCTTCTTGATGGCCTCGATTGCCGCGTCGACGCGGGCCCGGGTGCGCCCGGTGACGGTGACCTCGGCGCCGGACTCGGCGAGCCCGCGGGCGATGGCGAAGCCGATGCCGGCGGTGGAGCCGGTGACGATGGCGTTCTTGCCGGAAAGGTCGATCTGCATGGGGAACACTCCTTGTCGTGTGCTGGGCGGCGACGCGGCGCCGACCCCAAATGTAGCCTGCTAAAAAGGTGGCGGTGCCCCGGTGCGACTTCAAGCCCCGGGTCACGACTGCCGTTTCGCCGCTTTTCATAATTCGCCGTCCCATCGCTGTAAGCCCCGGGGGCTTGTGCTCCTTATACTCGAGGGATCGACTCGATCACTGCATCGCCTTTCTCACAGACTTACCGGATGGAGACCGACATGGACTACACCCCGACCCGCGACGACTTCGATCGCTACATGGTGCCCAACTACGCCCCGCAGCGGGTGATTCCCGTGCGCGGCGAGGGCAGCCGCCTGTGGGATCAGGAGGGCCGCGAGTACATCGACTTCGCCGGCGGCATCGCGGTGAACTCGCTGGGGCACTGCCATCCGGTGCTGGTCAATGCGCTCAAGGAACAGGCCGACACGCTTTGGCACCTGTCCAACGTCTACACCAACGAGCCGGCACTCAAACTGGCCAAGGCGCTGACCGAGCGCACCTTCGCTGACAAGGTCTACCTGTGCTCCTCCGGCGGCGAGGCCAACGAGGCCGCGCTCAAGCTGGCCCGGCGCTGGGCCCACGACACTCACGGCGAGCGCAAGCACAAGATCGTCTCGTTCCGCCAGTCGTTCCACGGCCGCACCTTCTTCACCGTCAGCGTCGGCGGTCAGCCCAAGTATTCCCAGGGCTTCGGGCCGGTGCCGGGCGGTATCGTCCACGGCGAGTTCAACAACCTCGACAGCGTGCGCGAACTGATCGACGCCGACACCTGCGCGGTGATCGTCGAGCCGATGCAGGGCGAGGGCGGCATCGTGCCGGCCACCCAGGACTTCCTCGAGGGGCTGCGCGCGCTGTGCGACGAGCACCAGGCGCTGCTGATCTTCGACGAGGTGCAGTCGGGCATGGGCCGTCCGGGCACGCTGTTCGCCTACATGCGCTACGGCGTCGTGCCGGACATCCTGACCAGCGCCAAGTCGCTGGGTGGCGGCTTCCCGATCGGCGCGATGCTGACCACCGAGCAGGTCGCCAGGGTATTCACGCCGGGCACCCACGGGTCGACCTACGGCGGCAACGCCCTGGCCTCCGCCGTGGCGCTGGCGGCGCTCGAACACATCGACACCCCCGAGGTGCTCGAGGGCGTGCAGCGGCGCCATGAACGCTTCCGCGAGCATCTCGAGGCGCTCAACGCCAAGTATGGCGTGTTCGGCGAGGTGCGCGGCATGGGCCTGCTGATCGGCGCGCCGATGGCCCCCGAGTACGAGGGCCGCGCCAAGGACATCCTGCCGCTGGCCATCGAGGAAGGGCTGATGGCGCTGATCGCCGGACCCAACGTGCTGCGCATGGCGCCGTCGCTGGTGATCCCCGAGGCCGACATCGACGAGGGCATGGCGCGTCTCGACCGCGCCCTGGCCCGCTTCGTCGAGTCCGCATGAACGGCCACGCGCCCACCACGGGAGGAAACGCCATGCTGGTCGTGCGCCCTGCCAAGCCGGCCGACCTGCCGGGCCTCGAGCGCCTGGCGGGGACGGCCACCCCGCGGCTGACCAATCTGCCGGCGCATCGCGATCGCCTCGAGGAACGCATCACCCGGTCGCAGCGCTCGCTGGCCCGCGAGGTCGACTTTCCCGGCGACGAGAGCTACACCTTCGTGCTCGAGGACCTCGAGCGCGGCGAGATCGCCGGGACCGCCACCATTCGCGCCCATGCCGGCGCTCACGAGGCGTACTACACCTATCGTCAGGAAACGCTGATCCACGCCTCGCAGCAGCTCAACGTGCGCCGCGAGGTGCAGACGCTGTCGCTGTCCCACGAGGTCTCGGACGCCAGCCTGCTGTGCGCGCTGTCGCTGGACCCGCGCTACAAGGGTACCAGCGCCGAGAGCCTGCTGCGCCGCTCGCGGCTGATGTTCATCGCCCAGTATCCGGAACGCTTCGCCGAGCTCCTGGCGATCGCCTTCCCCGGCTACCTGGACGCCGACGGCGAGTCGCCGTTCTGGAACAGCGTCGGTCGTCACTTCTTCGCCCGCGGCTACCAGGAGATGAACCACCTGGCCGGGGTGCGCTCGAAGAGCTTCATCGCCGAGGTGATGCCGCAGTTCCCGCTCTACCTGCCGCTGCTCACCCCGGCGGCGCGGGCGGCGATCGGCCGCGAGCACCCGGCCCACGAGACGGCGCTGGCGGAAATGCTCGCCGAGGGCTTCGCCCGCTCGCGGCACGTCGACATCTTCGACGCCGGTCCGGTGATCAAGGCCGAGCGCGATCGGCTGGCGACCTTCCGTCACAGCACCTGGCATCCGGTGCGCATCCGCCCGGCAACGGCGCTGCCGGACGCCGAGCCGGCGCTGATCGCCAACCAGAAGCTCGACGGCTTCCGCTGCGTGGTGGCGCGCTATGCGCTGTCGCCCACCGGCCAGCTGATGCTCTCGCCCGAGCATGCCGCGGAACTCGGCGTGGAGGAGGGCCGCGCGGTGCTCGCCGCGCCGCTGGGTCTGCCGGACGCCGATGACGCCTTCGACGAGGGGGAACTGTAATGCGCATTCGACCCATCGCCCGCGGCGATCTCGACAGCCTGCAGCGGCTCGCTCGCGAGACCGGCGTCGGTTTCACGTCGCTGCCGGACAACCGCGATTTCCTGGCCGGCAAGATCGAGTCCGCCGCCCGGGCCTTCGAGGCCCGCGTGCCGGCCGAGGAACGGCTGTACTTCTTCGTGCTCGAGGATGACGAGACGGGCGAGCTGGCCGGCTGCTGCGCCATCGAGGCGCAGGTTGGCCGCGAGGTGCCGTTCTACCACTACCGGGTGGGCACGCTGGCGCACTCGTCGGTACAGCTCGACCTGCACCGCACCATCGACACGCTGTTTCTGAGCTCGGACCACACCGGCGACGCCGAGGTGGCCTCGCTCTACCTGCGTCCGGAATATCGCCGTCATCGCAACGGTGCGCTGCTCTCGAAGGCGCGCTGGCTGTTCATGGCCCAGTTCCGCAACTGCTTTCCCGACAAGGTGCTCGCCGAGATGCGCGGCAAGTTCGACGGCAACGGCATCAGCCCCTTCTGGCAGTGTCTGGGCAGTCACTTCTTCCCCATGGATTTCAATGAAGCCGACAGACTGACGGGATTAGGCCAAAAGAGCTTTATCGGCGAGCTGATGCCCAAGTTCCCGATCTACACCCCCTTTCTCACCGAGGAGGCGCGGGCCTGCATCGGCGCCGTCCACGACGACACCCGGCCCGCGCTGGAGATGCTCAAGAAGGAGGGCCTGCGCTGGGAGGGCTATATCGACATCTTCGACGGCGGCCCCACCGTGGAAGCCTACATCGATGACGTGCGGGCGGTGCGTCACTCAAGGCTGTGTACCGTGGAGGTCGCCGGCAGCGAGCCGGAATCCACCGAGCGCCCCGCCTGGCTGGTGGCGACCACCGACATGACCGGCTTCCGGGCCGCCTGGGTGGGCCGCGGCCCCGACGAGGACGGCAGCCTGACCCTCAGCGATGCGGAAGCCTGCCGCCTCGGTGTCGCCACCGGCGATACCCTGCGGGTTCTGGAAACGTAAGCTCGAAACCTGGGAGCCTCTCATGCAAGCCCGACAACAACTCTTCATCGGTGGTGCCTGGGTCGACGGCGCCGCCGACCCGCTGACCAAGACCGACCCGATCAGCGGCGATACCTTGTGGCAGGGTGCCAGTGCCGGCACGGCTCAGGTGGACGAGGCGGTGGCCGCCGCCCGCACGGCGTTTCCCGGCTGGGCGCGTCGGACGTTCGAGGCGCGGCTGGCCGTGGTCGAGCGTTTCCGCGACCAGCTCGAGACCCACCGCGAGGCGCTGGCCGAAAGCATCGCCCGGGAAACCGGCAAGCCGCTGTGGGAAGCGCGGACCGAGGTGGGCGCGATGATCGCCAAGGTGGCGATCTCGGTGACCGCCCATCACGAGCGCACCGGCGAGCGCAGCCGCGATGCGGGCGGCACCACGGCGGTGCTGCGTCATCGCCCCCACGGCGTGCTGGCAGTGTTCGGCCCCTACAACTTCCCCGGCCATCTGCCCAACGGGCACATGGTCCCGGCGCTGCTGGCCGGCAACACCGTGGTCTTCAAGCCCAGCGAGATCACCCCGCGCACCGCCGACCTGACCCTGCAATGCTGGCAGGCCGCCGGGCTGCCCGAGGGCGTGATCAACCTGGTGCAGGGTGGCGCGCCGGTGGGGCAGGCGCTGGCCGGGGCCGACGACATCGACGGGCTGCTGTTCACCGGCAGTGCCCGCACCGGCAAGCTGCTGCACAAGCAGTTCGCCGGCCAGGTCGACAAGATCCTCGCGCTGGAGCTGGGCGGCAACAACCCGCTGGTGGTCAGGGACGTGCCGGACGAGGCCGCCGCGGTGCTGACCATCCTGCAGTCGGCGTTTCTCTCCGGCGGCCAGCGCTGCACCTGCGCGCGGCGGCTGATGGTGCCCGAGGGCGCCGTCGGCGACCGCCTGATCGAGGCGCTGGTCGCGGCCATCGGTGAGCTTCGCGTCGCCGCGCCGTTCAGCGAGCCGGCGCCGTTCTACGGTGGGCTGGCCACGGTGGCCGCCGCCGATGGGCTGCTCGCGGCCCAGGACGATCTCGAGGCGCGCGGTGGCAGTGTGCTGGCGCGGATGCGCCGTCTGGTCGACGGCACCAGCCTGCTCAGCCCCGGACTGATCGACGTCACCGACTGCGACGTGCCCGACGAGGAGCACTTCGGCCCGCTGCTCAAGGTGCACCGCTACCGTGACTGGGACGAGGCGATCGCGCTTGCCAACGATACCCGCTACGGGCTCTCCGCCGGGCTGATCGGCGGCGAGCAAGCCGACTGGGACGACTTCCTGCTGCGCATCCGCGCCGGCATCGTCAACTGGAACCGCCAGACCACCGGCGCCTCCAGCGACGCGCCCTTCGGCGGCATCGGCGACAGCGGCAACCATCGCCCGAGCGCCTACTATGCCGCCGACTACTGCGCCTACCCGGTCGCCTCGATGGAGAGCGAGTCGCTGGCGCTGCCCGAGAACCTGCCGCCGGGGGTGACATTATGAGCGACTCCACACCGCGGGCCGACGTCCGCGAGGTCAACTTCGACGGCCTGGTTGGCCCCACCCACAACTACGCCGGGCTGGCCCATGGCAACGTGGCGTCGATGCGCCACGGCGGCCTGGCCTCCAGCCCGAAGGAAGCGGCGCTGCAGGGGCTGGCCAAGATGAAGGCCCTGCACGATGCGGGCTATGCTCAGGGGGTGCTGCCGCCCCAGCAGCGCCCGGACCTCGGCGCGCTGCGCGACCTGGGCTTTTCCGGCAGCAACGCTCAGGTGCTGGAACGCGCCGCCCGCGAGGCGCCGCAGATCCTGCGCGCGGTGTGCTCGGCATCGTCGATGTGGACGGCCAACGCCGCTACGGTGACGCCGAGTATCGACGCACCGGACGGCCGGGTGCATTTCACCCCGGCCAACCTGCAGTCGAGCTTTCACCGCTTCCTCGAGCCGCAGACCACCGGCCGCGTGCTGGCGGCGATCTTCCGCGACGAGGCACGCTTCGCCCATCACCCGGCGCTGCCGGCGACCCCGGCGTTCTCCGACGAGGGCGCGGCCAACCATACCCGGCTGTGCGGCGATCACGGCGAGCCGGGCGTGCACCTCTACGCCTACGGGCGTCAGGCGTTTCCCGGCGAGGGGGAAACGCGTCGCGAGCCACGGCGCTTCCCGGCCCGCCAGACCCTGGAGGCCAGCCAGGCGGTAGCCCGTCAGCACGGCCTCGATGCCACGCAGGTGGTGTTCGCCCAGCAGCACCCGGAGGCCATCGATGCCGGCGTGTTCCACAATGATGTGATCGCGGTGGGTAACGGTCCGGTGCTGCTCTATCACGAGATGGCGTTTCTCGACGAGGAGGGCACCCTCGACGAACTGCGCCGCAAGATGACCACGCCGCTGATCCCGGTGCGCGTGCCGAGCGAAGCGGTGAGCCTCGACGATGCGGTGAGCTCGTATCTGTTCAACTCGCAGCTGCTCTCCGACCCCGACGGCAGCGGGGCCATGACCCTGGTGGTGCCCGGCGAGTGCCAGGAGAACGAGGCGGTGTGGCGGACCATCCAGGACCTGCTGCTGGCCGGCCACAATCCGATCGGCGAGGTGGTGGTCAAGGACGTCAAGCAGAGCATGCGCAACGGCGGTGGCCCGGCCTGTCTGCGGCTGCGGGTGGTGCTCGACGCCGCCGAGCGCGCCGGGCTGTCCGGCCGGGTGCTGCTCGACGACGCGCTCTACACCGACCTCGTCGGCTGGGTCGAGCGCCACTATCGCGACACCCTGAGCCCGGCCGATCTCGCCGACCCGCAGCTCGCCGAGGAGACGCTCACCGCGCTCGACGAACTGACGCGGCTGTTGAAGATCGGCAGCGTCTATCCCTTCCAGCTGACCTGAGGCATCACGCCTGGAAGGGGTTGCTGGCCTCCTCCAGGCGACGCAGGGCGTCCTTGTCCAGGGTCAGCCGGGTGGCGGCGATCATGGCATCCAGCTGGCGGCGCGAGGTGGCGCTGGCGATCGGTGCGGTGACCGCCGGGCGGGTCATCAGCCAGGCCAGCGAGACGCTCGCCGGCGTGGTGTCGAGCCGCCGGGCGACCTCGCCGAGGGCGTCGAGGATGCGCATCCCACGCTCGTCGAAGTACTTGTCGAGGAAGGCCTCGCGGGGCGTGCCGCGGGCATCCTCGCGGTCGCGGTACTTGCCGGTGAGAAAGCCGCTGGCCAGCGCGAAGTAGGGGATCACGCCGACGCCGTGTTGCTCGCACAGCGGGGCCAGCCGGGCCTCGTAGTCGCTGCGGTCGTAGAGGTTGTAGAACGGCTGCAGGGTTTCGTAGCGCGGCAGGTCGTTGCGCTCGGCGACCGTCAGTGCCTGGTCGAGGCGGCGCGCCGGATAGTTCGAGGCGCCGATGGCGCGGACCTTGCCCTGTTCAATGAGCCGCTGATAGGCCTCGAGGGTCTCCTCCAGCGGGGTATCGGTGTCGTCGTCGTGGGACTGGTAGAGGTCGATGACGTCGGTCTGCAGGCGCGTCAGCGAGGCCTCGACGGCGCGCATGATGTAGTCCTTCGAAAGCCCCTGCTCGCCGTCGCCCATCGCCTTGCCGACCTTGGTGGCCAGCAGCACCTTGTCGCGGTTGCCGCGGGCCTTGAAGTAGCGGCCCAGCACGGTTTCGGACTCGCCGCCGCTGTGGCCGTCTACCCAGCGCGAGTAGACGTCGGCGGTGTCGATGGCGTTGAAGCCGGCGTCCAGCCAGGCGTCGATCATCGCGAACGATTCGCGCTCGTCGAGTGTCCAGCCGAAGACGTTGCCGCCGAAGATCAGCGGGGCGGTTTTCAGGCCGCTGTTGCCGAGCGGGCGTAATTCCATTACCAACTCCTCCTGTCGGGTCACGAGTGTGCCATGAGGCTGCTAAACGGATGTGTCGCCATCAGGGTAGTCGACCCGAGTTGGTGATGTCGGCCCCGGCGACAGGAGAACGGGACAGGGTGCGGAACTTGCCGGTAAGCTGTCGGGAAATCCAGGCGGGAGAAGCCAACCGTGGCCGGCAGCAGTCTGCTTACCCTGATCGATGACATTGCCACCCTGCTCGACGACGTGTCGCTGATGACCAAGGTGGCGGCCAAGAAGACCGCCGGCGTGCTCGGCGACGATCTCGCCCTCAACGCCCAGCAGGTCACCGGCGTCAACGCCGACCGCGAACTGCCGGTGGTCTGGGCGGTGGCCGTGGGGTCGCTGCGCAACAAGCTGATCCTGATTCCCGCGGCGCTTTTGATCAGCGCCTTCGTGCCCTGGGCGGTGACGCTGCTGCTGATGCTCGGCGGCGCCTACCTGTGCTTCGAGGGCGCCGAGAAGCTCGCCCACAAGTTCCTGCATCGCGCCGACGACGCCGAGGAACATCGCCGGCGGCTCGCGGCGATGGCCGATGCCACGGTGGACATGCGCGCCTTCGAGCGCGAGCGCATCAAGGGCGCGATACGCACCGACTTCATCCTCTCCGCGGAGATCATCGTGATCACCCTGGGTACCGTGGCCGGGGCGACGCTGACCCAGCAGATCGCGGTGCTCACGGGTATCGGCGTACTGATGACGCTGGGGGTCTACGGGCTGGTCGCCGGTATCGTCAAGATCGATGACCTGGGGCTGTATCTCAGCCGCCGCACCGGCGCGGCGGCATCGCTGGGGCGCGGTCTGCTGGCTGGAGCGCCCTGGCTGATGAAGGGGCTGTCGGTGGTCGGCACCCTGGCGATGTTCCTGGTCGGCGGCGGTATCCTCAGCCACGGCGTGCCGCTGCTGCATCACCTCGTCGAGGGGGCGGCCGAGGCCGAGCTCGGCGTGCCCGGGCTCGACGCCGTGATTCATGGCCTCGGCCCGTCACTGCTCAACCTGGCGATCGGACTGGCGGCCGGCGCGCTGGTGCTGGCCGGGGTGACGCTCGTGCAGCGCCTGCGACGCCGAGGCGTCTGAGCGTTCGGCGAGGCAGGTGTCGGCCACCACCACCCGGTTGCGGCCGCGGTGCTTGGCGGCATAGAGCGCCCGGTCGGCCCGCGCGACGGCGTCGGCCTGGCAACCGTGCGGATCGGTCACCGCCGGCAGCATGACCAGCCCGATGCTCAAGGTGATCGACAGCGACAGTGGCGTCGTCGTGTCCGGTACGCTCAGCGTGAAGGGGTGCCCGGCAATGGCGCGACGGATGCGTTCGGCGAGATCGTGGGCCTGGGCGGTGGTCATCGCCGTGGTGAGTATGGCGAACTCCTCGCCGCCGATACGCGCGAGGGCGTCTTCCTGACGCAGCTGCTGGCGCAGGCGCCGGGTCAGCCGCTGCAGCAGTTGATCGCCCGCCGGATGCCCGTGGTGGTCGTTGACCGGCTTGAAATGGTCGATGTCGAGCAGCAGCAGGTGGGGGGCACGGTCGTCATCGGACTCGCGAGAGGCCAGCTCGGCAAAGCGCTGGTCGAGGCCGCGCCGGTTGAGCAGGCCGGTGAGTGCATCGTGGTGAGAGGCGATCAGTGCCTGCTCTTCCTGCTGCTTGCGCCGGCTGATGTCGATCAGCAGCCCGGCGATGCTCAGCGGGCGGGCCTGCTCGTCGTAGGTGATGTCGGCGACGATCTCGCTCCAGCCGTATTCGCCACCGGCAATGCGCACCCGCGCATCCTGACGGCAGTGGCTGGCGCGCTCGCGCAGGGCCTGGCGCAGCTGATGGAACAGGGCGGTCCGGTCCTCGTGCAGGACGCATTCCAGCAGCCGCCGCAGTGGCACATGAGGGTAGGTCTCGGGATAGCCGAGCCGGCGGCGCAGCCCCTGAGAACACCAGGGTTCGCCGGTGGCAAGATTCAGTTCCCACACGCCGCAGTCCGTGACCTTGTGAAACAGCTCCAGCTGGGACGAGCGGCTGGAGAGCTGCTGACGGTAGATGCCGGAGGCGATCAGCTCGGCTGCCAGACCGAGCGCGTCCAGCCCCGGGCCTTCCCAGTCGACGGCGCGCTCGCAGTCGTCGATCCCCAGCGTGCCCCACCATTGGCCGTTGACCAAAATGGGCACCGTGGCCATCGACAGGATCGACTGGCTCTCGAGGTTGTCGCGCAGCGACCCCGGCGGCAACTCGGCGGTGACGGTGCCCTGGCGTTGGCCGCGACGACGCTGGTCGACCAGTGCCAGGAACTGCGGATCATCGAACAGGGTGGCAAAGAAGCGGAAGCGGCGCTGGGTGAGCTGGCGAAAGCGCGGCTCGGCCGCCCACTCGAACACATAGTCCTGAATGATGGCGTCGTCCTGCAGGTCTATCAGCTGAAAGACCCAGACGCGGCTGGCGCCCGTGGTTTCGCCGATACGGGCCAGCAACTGCTGAACGCCTTCGGTGAACCGGGCCGTTTCCGACAGGGCCCGTGCCCCTTGCGTCAGCGCCGCAAGCAGTTCGGTGGTATTGATCATCGGGTGGGTTCCGCTGCGCAGGCTGATTGTTGTTGGTCGTTATTCGTGAAAGTCTAAGATGCCGATCTACGCTTGCCAATGGCAGCGCCCGCCGTTATCGATCCGCGAGGAGCCATGAACATCGCCTGGACCCTGCAGCGCCTGCAGCCTGACTCGCCCCATGTCGCTACCGTGGCGCGCTGGACCCACGAAATCTGGGGTCACCTAGACCCGACGCGCAGCCTTGCCGAACGGCGGCTCGAGACCCGCAGCGAATGCGGCGAGGCCGGGGTGCCGTCGGTGTTCGTGGCCCTGGCCGGCGCAATGCCGGTGGGCACGGCGAGCCTGATCGTCGACGACATGCCCACCCGGCCCGAGCTGACGCCCTGGCTCGCCTCGGTGTTCGTCCATCCCGAGTGGCGCCGGCACGGCATCGCTTCGGCCCTGGTGGAACGTGTCGAGCGCGAAGCGCGGGAGGCGGGCGTCGCGACACTGTATCTCTACACGCCCGACCGGCAGGCGCTGTACGAGCGGCTGGGCTGGCGGGCATTCGAGACCGTGAACTATCGCGGCGAGACGGTGACGCTGATGAGGCGTGGCTGGGCATGAAGGGGACCCGGTGACGCGACTCGAGGAGTGTCATGCCCGGGGGGCGGTGTCTCGAGTGGTGCGGCGTATCCGTATATCCGGCCTGCATCAGGATGATAGTGTTGCCGGAGGTCGGGTGGCCTTGAGCGCAGGAAAGGACCTGTAGCCCGGCCCTGCCATATCCCAACAGCCAAGGAGAGACTCGTGGGAATCCAGACGATGGGCAATCCGGTGTTTACCGCGCTTTACCCCGGCCTGTCGGGCCGGGACGACAGCTTCCCGATCGACCCGACCGCCGGTATCACCCGGAATGTCCGAAATGAGGACGGGGCGGTCACCGCCCGGGACGCGGTCGGGCGAGGCGTGCCTCACGGGCCGGACGATCTCGATTCACCGGGGCGGACCGTGGCGTCCGTGGCGGCTCATAGCCATGGCAACGAGTCTGTCCGGTCTGCCGTCAACGAGATGCTGGAAAGCCGGCCGGCCGATGCTCATGCCGGCCCGAAGCCGGCGGGCCCCCCGTCGACGGGTGACGGTAACGGCAACGGACAGTCGGACACGCTGGTCATCGACGAATCGGGAACGCTGGACGCCGCGGTCTTCGAGGGCCGGCTCGAGGGTATCGATACCCTGCGCTTCACCAGTCATGTGACGGCCGATGCCAGTGACTTCAGCGAGGTCGGCGACATCACCCTCGAGGACGGGGCAACCCTGCTCAATCTGGGCGACGAGCAGACCGTCACCGCCTTGAACGGAAGCCTCGACGGCGAGGGTGAGCCCCTGATTCTCCGCGAGGCGGGGCAGGAGGTCGATATCGTCACGGACTTCTCCGGCCCGGGCGGGCATGTCGATCCGGACGAAACCCTCGAGCTGGTCGTCGAGCCGACCAGCGAGGAGATTGGTGGCCCTATCCCGTACGAATTGGGCACCCTGACGCTCTCGGGCAATGGCGCCGTCAGTTATGAAGATACCGGGCGGGGCTTCGAGAATATCGACGCGTCGTCGTTGACGGGCGGCCTGACCTTTTCGGGACAGACCTTCGTCTGGGAGCACGTCATGCTGGGCGAGGGCGCCGATACGCTGAACATGGCCGGGAAGTCCAACTACCATTCCGCCGATGAGATCACCGGGTTCGATGTCAGTGAGGATACCCTGGACGTGATCAGCGGCGAGTTCGGCGATGTGAAGGTGATCGAGCCCGATACGCAAAACTGGGATCGAGACGCGTTGATGAATGCCGAGCACCAGGCAATCGAGGTCTCGGGCGAGAATGGGGGCGCCTACGTGGCCTTCGAGACCGACGACAGCACGCGTATTCTCGGGGATACGGAAGGCAGGCAGGCCGGGATGATCAGCGATGGTGACTTCTCGATCAAGCTGGTCGGCACCACGGGGTTGACGGATATCCTTGCCGCCGAAGGCTCACTCTAGCCGCCCGGCCGACAGGCGCTGTACGAGCGGCTGGGCTGGCGGGTATTCGAGACCGTGAACTATCGTGGCGAAACCGTGACGCTGATGGTGCGGAACCTGGAGTGAGCGGCGTCGGCGCGCCGGGGCGCTACCGGCCCGAGGGGCGTTGACGCTACCATGCCGGGGTCCTGAAACGATGAGCGAGACCGGCGATGACCCTGGACCCGATTCCCCTGAGCGTAACGGCGCTGGTGGCGCTGCTGCTCGGCATGGCCCTGGCGGGCTGGCGCGGCGCGCGCCGCGTCGATGACTGGCGGCATGCCTGTGCGGAGCGCGAAGCGCAGGTCGAAGCGCTGCGCGAGCAACTCGGACAGTGGCAGGTGGCACTTCAGGAGCGGGACGCCCGGCTGAGCCAGGCGGAGAGTACGGCGGCGCGCCTCGAGGCGGAGCGGGAGGCGGCCCGCCAGCAGCAGATCGAGTATCGCCACTGGTGGGAGGTCGAGCGCGAACGTCGCGAGTCGCTGGGAGCGGAGCTGGCCGAGCTGAAGACGACCCACGGGGAGCTGACGGCGACCCTGGCGCAGAAGGAGTCTCATTTCCACGAGCAGTTCGCCACCTTGCGGGAGAGCCGCGATGCGCTCAAGCAGGAGTTCGAGAACCTGGCCAACGAGATTCTCGAACGCAAGGGGCGGGCATTCTCGGCATTGTCGCAAGAGCGCATCGGTGGCTTGCTGCAGCCCATCCACAGCGAGATGAAGGGCTTTCGCGAGACGGTCGAGTCGATCCAGCGCCAGGAGAGCGAGCAGCGCGTTCAGCTGCGCACCGAGTTGCAGAACCTGCAGAGCCTCAACCGGGCGATCACCGATCAGGCCGAGCGGCTGACCCAGGCCCTGCAGGGCCAGAAGAAGACCCAGGGCAACTGGGGCGAGCTGATGCTCGAGAACGTGCTCGACGGCGCCGGGTTGCGTCGGGGCACGGATTACGAGCGCGAGGTCAGCTTCACCACCGAGGAGGGACGGCGGCGTCCGGACGCCCTCGTTTACCTGCCGCAGCAGCGCCATCTGGTCATCGATGCCAAGACGTCGCTGGCCGCCTACACCCGTTACGTCAATGCCGATGACGAAAGCGAACGGCGCCGGGCGCTCGCCGAACACTGCCAGGCGGTCCGGGATCGCATCGACGAACTTGCCGATCGCCACTACTACGACCTGCCAGGGCTCAACTCGCCGGAGGTGGTGGTCATGTTCGTGCCCGTGGAGTCGGCTTTCGTCGAGGCGATCAAGCATGACGCCACGCTGTATCAGCACGCCATCGAGCATCACGTGCTGGTCGCCACGCCCACCACGCTGCTGACCAGCCTCAATATCGTGCGTCAGCTGTGGCGCTTCGAGAATCAGAGTCGCCACAGCGCCGAGCTGGCCGACCGTGCTGAGAAGTTCCATGCCAAGCTCGCCGCCTTCCTCGCCAGCATGGAGGACGTCGGCAAGCGGCTCGACGGGGCTCGTACCAGCTACGACAGGGCGATGAATCAGCTACTCGCCGGCAAGGGCAATCTGATCAAGCAGGCCGATGAATTTCGTGAGCTGGGTGTGGCGGTCAAGAAGGAGTTGCCTCGCGAGCTGGTCGAGCGGGCCCGGCTGGAGCTCGATCACGGCAGTGGTGAGCCGTCGTCGGCCGGGCTCTCTGACCGGGACACGAGCCGCTCGAATGCCTGAGCGTTGCCGTCGATGTCCGGGCCATGATGCGTCCGGGGCCGGCTTTCCTGCAGGCGAGCGTGCAGCCCACCGATATCGTCGCTCAGGTAACGGGCGTCGAGGCCGGCTTCCTCGTACAGCTTGTCGCAGTCGTGGACCTGGATGCGGCGGCGCTGCTTGCTGAGCACGCCGTCGCGCTCCATGTCGTTGAGCGAGCGGCAGACGTGGACCGAGGTCAGGCCGAGAATCTCGCCAAGCAGTTTCTGCGACAGCGGCATGAAGAAATCGCGCAGATCCGTCGCCTGAATGCGGTTGAGCCGCAGCTGCGTCTCGATGACGAAGTGGGCGATGCGTGCCCGGGCGCTGCGCCGCGAGATCATCAGCAGGCGTTCGGTAATGGCGGCTTCCTGGCGCGCGAAGGCGGCCACCAGTGCCATGGCCAAGGGCGTCGAGCGTTCGAAGACATCCACGATATTGACGTGGGGAAACGAGCAGACCACACCCTCGGTGATCATGCGTGCCTCCGAGGCATGGGTCGCGAAGGTCAGGTCGCGCAGGCCGATGATGTCTCCCGGCAGCAGCACGTCGATAACCTGCCGGTTGCCCTCGGCATCGTCGCGGAACGTGCAGGCCCAGCCGCTGCGGATGGCGAAAAGTCGCTCCACCCGGCCATTCGCCGGCCACAGTGAGTACTTGTTGACGACACGGGTGGCAGGCCCCTCCAGAGTGTTCAGCAGTTGAGCATCCGCGTCGTCCAGCCTGAAATAGTGACTCAGGTTGGTCAGGGTAGGGCTATGGCCATGAGGCATCGAGGAACCAACTTGGGGGTCGGGAAATGGTATAGCAGGAGAGTCGTGCGGCCTGTTCGTGAGGACAGTCTGCAATGAGCGCTGCCGGCTCTCGTCGGCGCCATGCATAACATGGGTTGTTCATGAGGGCCGGTGATTAAGGATAGTTAAGGTGTGGGAGAAGTCCAACCCGAGTGTGGACAGGTGGGAGTTGCGTCAGTGTCATGCTCCCCCGGAGAGGCATCCTGCCAAGATGGAAACGGGCAGGATGTGATCCTCAGGCCCCCGGCCGCCCCCCTCATTCGGCCCGGCGTTCCAGCCGGTAGCCGTGTTGATAGACACTCTTCAGGCGCAGGCCGTGGCTGCCGTCGAGTTCCAGCTTGTGGCGCAGGCGGCTGATGTGGGTGTCGACCGTGCGGGTCGAGACGTCGGCGCGAATACCCCACACCAGTTCGAGTATATTGGCGCGGGAGAATAGCTGGCCGATGCGGCTGAAGAGCAGGCTGGCCAGACGGAATTCGCGCTCGGTGAGGCGGATTTCCCGGCCGTCGAGATGGATGCGGTGATTGTCGTGGTCGAGCCGGTAGGCGCCGATGCGGTTGGGGCTGGCTGGGGCGTGAAGCCCGGCGCGGCGCGCCAGCGCACCTACCCGGGCGCGCAGTTCCGAGGGGCGCAGGGGTTTGGCGAGGAAGTCGTCCGCGCCCTTTTCCAGAGCGCGTACCACATGCTCTTCGGCATCACTGGCGGTGATGAACAGGATCGGGCCCTCCCAGCCGTGGTGACGGCGTAGCTGGTCGACGAGATCCATCCCCGAGGCATCCGGCAGGTGCCAGTCGATGATCAGCAGGTCGAAGGGCTGCTCGAGCAGCGCCCGGTTGAGCTCGCTGGCGCGCTGATAGGTGCTGACCCGGGTCTCGTCCTGCATCAGGCAGTGCTGCAGGAAGTCGCACTGGTCGAGGTCGTCGTCGAGAACGCCGATATGCATGAGAGTGGCCACCCTTTCGGCTTTGGCTAATTTGTCTTCGGTTGTACCACAGCCGACCGTTGATGTTGTCACAAAGGTTCACAGTTGCCGATCGTACACGCCGTATACTGATCCCATCCATCGGGAGGGGATGTTATGCCAACCATTTTCGGCAAATCACTGGCCTTGGCGGGTATCGCTCTGTGTGTTCTGTTCGGCGGGCAGGCGCTGGCTCTGGAAACGCCCGGAGGGCCGGTGATTCTCACCGTCACGGGCGATATCGCGAATACCAATGCGCCGGGCGAGGCGCGCTTCGATCGCGCCATGCTGCTGGCGCTGCCCCAGCATGAGACCGCCACCCACACCCCCTGGCACGATGGCAGGGTCGTGTTCAGCGGACCGCTGGGGCGGGATCTGCTCGATGCCGTCGGAGCCCGTGGCAGCGAGCTGCGGGTCACGGCGTTGAATGACTATGCCTCGTCCATTCCGGTTTCGGACTTCCGCCAGCATGACGTGATTCTCGCCATGTCGGCCGACGGCAAGCGGCTGCGCATCCGCGACCAGGGGCCGCTGTTCGTGATCTATCCCTTCGACGACGAGCCGGACCTGCTCAACGAGACGGTGATGACCCGCTCGGTGTGGCAGCTCTCGCGAATCGACGTACGCTGACGCGCCGAGTCCATCGCTCGTGCGTGCTCTGCTGCTGCCGCGATTCCGGATCATTAGCCTGCTGGTACTGCTGTTCTTCCTGTCGGCCATGGTGACCGGCGGCGTGGTCTATCAGCGCCAGCAGGCGCTCGAGAACCGCCTGCTCGAGGACCTGGTCTGGGCCACCTATCAGTTCGATCGTGAAGTCCGCGAGCTGCGCCTGATACTCGGGCACACGCAAGCCGACGACCTCGACGAACTGCTGACCCGCTACGAGATTCTCTACAGCCGCGGCCAGCTGTTTGGTCGTGGCGAGATCGCCCGGGGCATGGCCGGCATACCCTCGGTCAAGCAGCCCCTGGCCGAGGCGCTGGCGGCCATTCAGGCGATGGATGCGGACTTTCAGGCGCTGGCCTCGGGCGAGCAGCGCCTGACACCGGCCTTTCGTCAGCAGCTGGCGGTGAAGATGCAGCGTCTGCAGGACGCCACCGAGACCACGTTGGTCAATACCAACGCCCACGTGGCGGCGACCCGGACCGCATCGCGCCAGGAACTGCTGCGGCTGTATGGCGTCGTGCTGCTGATGGTGCTGTTGATGGTGGGCGCCGGCGGGCTGCTGGTCCGGGTACTGGTGCGCCAGATACGCGGCCGGGCGCTCAAGACCGAGCAGCTCGAGGCGCGCACCCGGGAGCTCGACGAGGCATTGGCACGGGCCGAGGCGGCCAGCCGCGCCAAGTCGGAGTTCATGGCGGTCATGAGCCACGAGATTCGCACGCCTCTCAACGGGGTGGTGGGGGTCGCCGATCTCCTCGACGTGGAGGTTCGCAGCCGGCGGGGCACCGAGCTGCTCAAGACTCTGCGGGACAGCGCCATGGGGCTTCAGGTGGTGATCAACGACGTTCTCGATTACACCAAGATCGAGGCCGGCTCGCTGGATCTCGATGACCGGCCCTTCTCGCTGAGCCGGTTTCTCGAGCAGGTCTGCGCCAGCTATCAGGCCCGCCACGCCGGGAGCACGGGGCTGCGCTTCGAGTGCGAGATGGACGCCGGGTTGCCCGATCGGGTCCGTGGCGATGTCAACCGGCTGCGCCAGGTGGTGATGAACCTGCTCAACAACGCCTTCAAGTTCACCGATGCGGGGTTTGTGTGCTTCCGCGTCACGTGCGACGGGGATCAGGGCATTCGCTTCGCGGTACGCGATACCGGCTGCGGTATCGAGCCTGCCATGCTGTCGCGGCTGTTCGCGCCATTCTCGCAGGTCGACAGCTCGATTGCGCGCCGGCACGAAGGCTGCGGGCTGGGGCTGGTCATCTGCCAGCGTCTGGTATCGGCGATGGGCGGCGAGATCGGCGTCGAGAGCCACCCCGGGCTGGGCAGCCTGTTCTGGTTCCGGATCCCGCTGCCGGAAGCCGAAGATCCGGCCGACAGCAGCGAGCTGCCGGTACAGGACGCGGCGCTGGCCCGGCACCGGCTGCTGATCGTCGAGGACAACCCCGTCAACCAGGCGTTGACGCAGGCCATGCTGGAGTTTCTGGGGCAGACGGCCGATATCGTGGATAACGGCGAGGCGGCCCTGGAGACACTGGCCGCCACGTCCTACGACTTGGTGCTGATGGACATGCAGATGCCCATCCTGGATGGTCTGGAAACCACACGGCGCTGGCGAGCCCGGGAAATCGGGCATCGCCTGCCGATTGTCGCCATGACCGCCAATGTCATGCCGGCCGATCGGGAACGCTGTCAGAAAGCGGGGATGGACGACATGATCTTCAAACCGTTCACGCGGGCCGACCTGCGCGAGCTGCTGGCGCGCTGGCTGGGGCGGGCGCCTTCCGGGACGCCCGCGGCGAGCGACGAGGGAGCCGATGCCGGCACCCGGGAATCGGCGCCGCAGACACAGGGCGCCCTGCTCGACGCGGCGACCATGCAGGAGCTTCACGAGGCGCTGGCGCCCGAGGTGCTCGAGAGCCTGCTGAGTACCTACCTGACGCGCCTGGAGGGTCGGCTGGCGCGGCTGCGTGCCGCCCGTGACGCCGAGGACCGCGCCGCCATCGCCGCCGAGGCCCACTCCCTGAAGGGGGCGTCATCGTCCATGGGCTGCGCAGGGCTCGCGCGTGCCGCGGCCCGGCTCGAGACGGAGGCCGGCGAGGCATCCACCGAACAGCTGGAGGCGATGATCGCCGAGCTCGAGACGCTCCAGGCGGCCACACAGGATAGGCTGGTAGAGAGAGGACTGGTGCCGGAGATGGCGCTGGTGGCGGGAAATGACTAGAAGCGCTCGAGGTGGTGCTGGGCCAGCCAGGCGCTGAAGGGGCCGGCGGCCATCGGCCGGCCGAACAGGTACCCTTGGCCGAGCCGGCAATGCATGTCGGCCAGCAAAGCCTGCTGCTCGGCGGTCTCGATGCCCTCGGCGACGACGCAGAGATTCAGGCGTTCCCCGAGGTCGACGATGGTCTGCGTGATGGCCAGCGCTTCGGGGTCGATGTCGCAGCAACCGACGAAGCTGCGGTCGATCTTGATCTGGTCGAAGGGCAGGCGGTAGAGCTGGGCCAGCGACGAGTAGCCGGTACCGAAGTCGTCCATCGACAGCGTGCAACCCCTGTCGCGCAGGCTGTTGAGGACGTGCCGCGAGTATGACAGGCACTCCACGGCACCGCTTTCGGTGATTTCCAGCACGATGCCGCCGAGATCGACGCCGTGGCGCGCCGCCATGGCCTCGATGGTACTCAGACAGTCGGGTGCGCGCAGCAACTGCTGGGGCAGGTTGATGGCCAGGTCAAAAACGTGGCCGGCTGCCTCCCAGCGCGCCTTCTGGGCAAACGCCAGCTCCATGATGTGCCAGGTCAGCGTGATGATCTGCTGGCTGCGCTCGGCCAGCGGGATGAAGCTGTCGGGAAAGACCAGCCCACGCTGCGCGGATTGCCAGCGGACCAGTGCCTCCACCCCGGTCAGCTGGCCGGTAGCGAGTTCGAGCTTGGGCTGGAAGGCCAGAAACAGCTCGTCGCCGGCCATCGCCGCGGTCAGCTGCGACGGTGCGATCGGTGGCGGCGCCGGACGGCGGTTTTCCAGCAGGTGCTGCAGGACGCCGGGCTGAATTGGCTTCTGCAAAAAGCCCAGCATCGCCAGGCCGGTGCCGCGTCCCTGGGCGACGGCGCGCTCGAGGGTTGCCACCGAGGCGCTGCTGATCAGCACCACATCGGCGCGGACCCGCTTTTCCTGCAGGAAGTGCATGACATCCTGGCCGGTGAAATCGCCCAGGTCCATGTCCAGAAAGATCAGTTCGGCGTCCAGCCGCTCGCTGTGCCAGGCCAGCTCCTCCAGCCCGCCGGCCACCTCGACCCGATAGCCGTGACGCTCCAGCAGGGCGCGCAGCAGCAGCTGGATCTCGATATCGTCATCGACGATCAGTGCACGGAGCCGCCGGGCCGTGGAGGCGGCTCGGGGCGAATCGTCGAGAGTGGGCGTCGAGGACATGGCATGCGATCTCATGGGTCGAGTCAGCCTCTCAGCATACGGCATGACGGCGCTCGATCGTTCGGCTCAGGCGACACATGTCACAGAAGTTCACATTTGCGACGACAGGCTGACCCGGTGAGGCGTCGCCGTCCGGGACTGGCGCGTCAGTGTTGTCTCGATGCGTGAGTAAAGCGCCCGCAAATCGCCGGGCAGCTCGGCGACCGCACGGCGCTGATCGATGTAGTAGGCGCGACGCAGGCCGTGGAAGGTCACGGGCTCGCCGACGCAGGTGAAGCGCAGGCCGTGGATCGCCAGGCGCCGCGGCAGGCGGTGCTGCATCATGGCGAAGACATGATGCCGGCCGGCCAGACCGACCAGTGCCGTCGCCGCCAGAAACAGGCCGACGCCGATCAGCGCAAAGCCGGCGCGCTCCTCGGGCGGGAACAGCGAGGGGGCGTCGGGACGGCCGCGGGTGTCCGCCCGGTGGCGAAAGGCCGGGGAGATGGCCAGCCGGGAAATCTCGCAGAGACGATCGCGCGGCAGACGCTCCGGATGCAGGGTGGGATGGGTCAGGCTGTCCCGGCAGTGCGCCTCCAGGGGCAGCCGGCGCAGCGCGTCGGGGCCGTCCGTCAGGGCCGGTACCAGGCGCACGCAGCCTGCCGGAATCCCGCTGGCGCGGTGCTCGAGCAGCACGATCAGGGACGCCGTGTCGTGCTCGTCGTACTCCAGGTGCGCGTCGGGGTCCTCGTGCATCCGGTAATCGAGTTCCCGGCGAAAGACGGCGTGACGCAGGGCATAGGCCCGTTCCCGCAGCACGGGGGTAGTGGCTAGATGGAAATCAAACGTCGCCTCGAAACGATCCAGTGCATTCACGACAAGTCCCTTTCTGAAAGGGGCGCTGGGCCCCGATTGGTTGTGATTATGGTGAGTCTTCCGAACCGCCCTGCACGTACTCGGTCGCCGGGGAGCGGTCGACATCGATGACGTCCGCCACCGCCATGGGGCGGCCGATGTAGAAGCCCTGGGCATAGGTGATGCCGTAGGCGGCGAGCAGCGGCAGCATGCTTTCGCGATCGACGAACTCGGCGATAGTGCGCTTGCCGAAGCCGTTGGCGATGTCGGCGATGGCCTTGACGATCAGGCGGTCCTCGGGGCTGTCGATCAGCTTCTGGATGAACGAGCCGTCGATCTTGATGTAGTCGGCGGGCAGTTGACCCAGGTAGTGGAAGCTGCTGAAGCCGACCCCGAAGTCGTCGAGTGCCGTCCGGCAGCCCAGCTCGCGGATGCCCTGCAGGACGCCGCGGGCGGTGGCGAAGTCGGTGACCGCGGCGGTTTCGGTGACCTCGAGAATCAGCCACCGCGGGTCGGCGCCGGAGGCCGCCAGGGCGTCGGCGAGGAAACCGGTCAGCCCCGGATCGTGGAGCGACTGGCCGGACAGGTTGACCGCCAGACTGATGCCGCGCTGCTGCAGGCGCGCCAGCAGCGACAGGCTGTGACGCAGTACCCAGCGGTCGAGTTCGACGATCTGCCCGCTGCGTTCGGCGATGGGGATGAACAGACCGGGCATCACCGGATTGCCGTTGTCGCCGTGCATGCGCAGCAGCGCCTCGTAGTGACGGACACGGTTGTCGGCGAGGTGCAGAATGGGTTGCAGCACCAGTTCGAAGTCGTCGTCGCGCAAGGCCTGGCGGATGCGCTCCACCCAGTAGACGCGCTGCTGCAGCTCCTCCCGCGAGCGGTGCACCATCGACAACTGGTGCCAGCGCTGGCTGCCGTTTTCCTTGGCCTTGTACATGGCCAGGTCGGCACTCGCCATCAGGTCGGTGGGGGTCAGTCCGTGTTCGGGGTAGAGCGCAATGCCGATGCTGCCCATGGCCCGATGGCGGCGCCCGGCGACCGAGAAATCGATCATCTCGAGTACCTGGACGATGCGCCGGGCCACCTGGTCGGCCTGGGCCTCCCGGGCATCCTGAAGCAGGATCGAGAACTCGTCGCCGCCCAGTCGGGCGATGACCGCCTCCTGGCCGAGCTCTTGGGACAGCGCCTCGGCGACCAGCTTCAGCAGCTGGTCGCCGGCGTTGTGGCCGCTGAGCTCGTTGACCTCCTTGAACTGATCGAGATCGAGGAACAGAACGGCACCCCGGGCCTCGGGCGTCAGCGACTTTTCGAGGACCTCCTGGAAGTAGCGGCGGTTGTAGAGGTTGGTCAGCGGGTCGCGATGGGCCAGCCAGGAGAGGCGGTCCTCGGCCTGTTTGCGGTCGGTGATGTCCAGCCCCACCGAGATCAGGGTGCCGGCAGCATGCCCCTCGCCGGGCAGCGGGGCATGGAACCAGGCGATGGTCCGCCGCTCGTTGTCGGGAGTAATCAGCGTGCCCTCTTCCTGGCCGGGGCGCGCCGGCGTTCCCGGTGCCTGATCCACCCGGAAGCAGGCAGCGAACGTCTGGCCCAGCAAGTCTTCCCGCGGGCGTCCCGAGAGGGTTTCGGCGAAGTGGTTGACCAGGGTGATGTAGCCACGGGCGTCCTGGGTGAGGATCAGCACGTGCGCCGTGTCCAGCAGCCCGGCGACGAAGTCGCGCTCCTGGCCCAGCTCGGTCAGGCGCTGGGTCAGCTCCCGGTCACGGCTGGAGACGGTGTGCTCGAGGGTTTCCAGCTGCTCGGCCAGTTGCAGGGTGGTGCGTTCGAGCGTATCGATCTCGTCGGTATACAGGCGGGTGCCGGGCGGCAGGGCCTGGCGGACCTGGGTAAAGTCGCGCCGTGCCAGCCGCGGCAGTAGCGTGGACAGCAGGCGCAGGCGCGCCATGGGCCGCCACAGGATCAGCAGCAGCAGTGCCTCGGCCGCCAGCCAGCCGACCAGCGCCAGGACCAGAATATGGCGGGTGTCGCGGCGGATGGCGTGTACTTGCGGGGTGATGTCGGCGAGCATCACCAGATAGCCGTTGGAGGGAAAACGGGTGGCGTCGTCCAGCGGGAAGGCGGTGAGCTCGTAGGTTCGGTCGCCGCGCTCGAAGGTCCAGGGGCGATCGGTCAGGCGCGACAGCGGTACCTGGTTGGCGGCCTCGCGCAGCACCGGCATGCTCTGTTGCTGATTCGTCAGGGTCAGCAGGGCGCCCTGCCAGTCCGCAAGATAGCGCTCCTGACGCGGATAAATCGGTGCCTGGGGCGAGATGATCACCCGTGGCGGCCCGGTGACCAGCAGGGCGACATCGCCGTCGCTCATGCGCTGCGCGACGCGGGTCAGGTCGGCCAGTGAACGTGACAGTACCACCACACCCACGCTGGTCCCGCGTGCCAGTACCGGAACCACCGCATACTGACGGCAGTCGCGTACGCAGCGCAGCTGGGTGAGCGGCTGCTCGTCCGCCATGACGGTGCGGGTCCATTCCGCCAGGGGCGGGTCGTCATCGGCAAGCGGCTGACCGCGCTGGCCGAGCAGCACGCCCCGGTCATCAAGAATGCTCAGGGCGTCGACCCCGACATCCAGCTGCAGCGTGGGCCAGAAGGGGTCGATGGCCAGCGACACCCGGGTCGGACTGCCGGAGCGCACGGCGGCGCCCAGGTTGTCCGAGGCCGCGGCCAGGCTCGCCAGCTGGGCCAGCATGCCGGCCGAGCGGTTTACCGCCAGCCGGTATTCGCGCTGGCGGGCCTGGTAGATGGTCTGGCGGGACTGGCGAAACTGCTCGGTCAGGCTTTCGTGGCCGATGAACGTGAACAGCGAGGCGGTACCCAGCAGCAGCAGGCTGGTCAGCACGATGGCGCGCCAGGTCAGGCTGAAGCGGGGGCGGTCGTCGCTAGCGGTGCGGTGTCGCATGGGCAGCATCGTCCATCGGGTTCACGAAGCGGGCCTCGGCTCAGAAGCGAAAGGAGGCCTGGAAGAGCAGCAGGTTCCAGTACTTGGCCGGCGGTGGCGAGGCGGTGGTGACGGGCAGCCAGGCGGTGCCTTCGATGTTGTGCCACTCCGCGGCCAGCATGAATCGGGGCGAGGGCTGCCAGCGCAGGCCCCCGGTGACGTCGCGGGCGTAACGGGCGTAGGCCGGGCCGCCGCCGGCGGCCTCGAAGGCCGAGCCGTCGCGGTCGTCGCGATCGCTGATCAGGCTGTCGTAGCGCAGCAGCCACTGCCAGTCGTCGGCGAAGCGGCGGGTGTACTGCACATACCAGCTTTCGCCCACCTGGCTGGTGTTGTAGGCCGGGTTGGCGAAACCATCGAGGGCAATGCGGCGCAGCGCGTACTCCGCGGTCAGGCTCCAGAGCGCCTCGTTGTACTGCACCGAGAGGATCCACGGCTGGAAGCGGAAGCGGCCGTCGTCGAGCGTGGCCGTGCCATGCTCGTAGCCGGCGCGGACATCGGCGGCGCTCAGGGCGGTAATCCAGTGGCCGCCGTCGTCCTCGAACAGTACCTGGCCGATGTAGGAGGTCCGGCCGTCGAAGGAGCCGGGCGACGCGGCGAGTCCCAGGGTGGCGTCAAGGTCGTCACCGGTCTGCGGCTGCCCGACGCCGGCCTGGAAACGCAGGGTGCCGGCGTCCAGGTATTCCTCGTCGTAGAGCGAGACACCGTCGGCGGCCAGCGCCAGCGAACGGGTCCTTTCGAAGTAGATCGACTGTGGCAGCAGGATGCTGGGGCGTGTGAAGGCCACGTCCCGCGTCTGGTTGTAGAAGCCGAAGGGGTTCTTGAAGCGCCCCAGCTGGATGCCCAGCCGCCGGTCGCGACTGGAGAGGGCCTGATAGTCGACCACGCCGTGATCCAGCACCGGCGTGGCATCGCCATCACCGGTGCGACGGCTGAGCCACTGGGCCGAGACCAGCACGTCGCGATACGGGCGCAGGGACAGGTTGAGGCCGAGTTCGGTGTAATCGAAGCTGCCGCCCCCCTGGCTGCTGGGGCCGAAAAGGTCGTTGTCGTCGCTGATCAGCCAGGCCTGGCTGAGAAAGCCGTGCACCTGGAAGGTGTCCATGGCGTCGCCGGCGCGGGACGCGGTGGGCAGGGCGCCGAGCAGCACCAGCGCCAGCCCCGCGACGAGGCGTTCAGTTCGCCAGCGATATGACATGCACGCTGTCCTCCAGGTGATCACGTTCGAGATAGCCGATGGCGCCGGGGGTGCTGGCCACCTGCTGCAGCATGGCCTGCTGGTCGTCGGCCTGATAAGGCGCCTGCCCGGTACCCGAGAAGACGGCTCGGTCCCAGGCCAGTTGCAGTTGATGCGGATAGACATTGAGCCGCGACTTGGCAAAGCGCTTGTGCACGGGGTGGTTGCCCGGCAGCACGAAGACGCTGACGCCTCGTCCGTCCGGCCAGGTGCGCTGGCGCATGGCGAAGATGGCGCGGGCCATGTCATGGGAGAGGGTGGTCACCTCGACGTCCGGGTTGGCGATCACTACGACCTCGTCGGCCCCGGCCGCGCCCATCGGCAGCCATAGCAGCCACAGACACAGCCAGCGCTGCACCAGCCTCCCTATTTCGGGCAGGCGGTAGCTCCCGAATGCCACGCGGGACGCATGGCCACGGGACGGTTTCCGTATGCGGGAAACGGCGCGGCGTGTTCTCCCTGCCCGTCTCGAACTCATGGCGTGATCTCGTCGCCCTGCTGCCTTGTCATTGTCAAGCGGGGTACTCGTTCCCGGTATGCCTTCCCGGTACTCCTTTTCCCGGCATTCTTTCCCGGTACTTTCTCATACTAGCGTGCCGGGTGAATTCGTCATCAACGCAGGGCCGGCAGCTGGATAGTCTCGGAAAAAAGTCTGACAAGAGTACGTTGCTTTATCAGTGACTGTGCTAATTAAACTTCGCGCATGATGGGCTGGATTTCTCGTGGTTCCGGTACCAGATCGCATCATGCTTGGCGCAAGAGCATGACAATATAAGCGGGAGTCGGCAATATTATGAAGTGATATAGATGGAAAAAATCACATAAGTTAACAGTCCGGGCGCGATTGCCTCGGGATACCTTCGCGGAGCGGGCATGACGGGGGTCAACGCGCGGTGAAGCGGGCCCGGCTAGACTCGAGCGAGTCGGGAGCGATCCTCGGAGGCCGCCATGCGTGCGATGCAACTGCAACAGCTGGGTAACGTGTCCCATCGGGCGGCGCTTCTCGCCTGTCGCGAAGTGCCGGAGCCGAGCCCCGCTCCAGGTCAGGTGCTCATCGCCGTGGCGGTCTGTGGTGTCTGCCATACCGAGCTCGACGAGATCGAAGGGCGCCTGCCGCCGCCGCGCCTGCCCGTCATTCCGGGCCATCAGGTCGTGGGGCGCATCATCGGCGTCGGCGAGGGCGTGGATCGTCAGCGGCTCAATGAGCGCGTCGGCGTCGGCTGGATCGCCTCGGCCTGCGGCGACTGCCCGGCGTGTCGGGCGGGGCGCGAGAACCTGTGCCCCGAGTACACCGCCACCGGGTGCGATATCGACGGCGGCTATGCCCAGCGGATGGTGGTGGATGCGCGCTTCGCCTGTCCGATGCCGGAGGCGCTGGATGCCGCCGAGGCGGCGCCGCTGCTGTGCGCGGGGGCGATCGGCTACCGCGCCCTGCGTCTGGCGGCACTCGACAACGGCGAGCCGCTCGGGCTGACCGGCTTCGGCGGCAGTGCCCACCTGGTGCTGCAGATGGCCCGGCATCGCTATCCGGACTCGCCGCTGTACGTCTTCGCGCGCAACGCCGCGGAGCGGGAGTTCGCCCGACAGCTGGGGGCGCACTGGACCGGCCATACCCATGAGCGGCCGCCGCGCCCGCCGGCGGCGATCATCGACACCACCCCGGCCTGGGAGCCGATCGTCGCCGCGCTCGGCTATCTGGCGCCGGGCGGACGGCTGGTGGTCAATGCGATTCGCAAGGAACGGCGGGATCTCGAGGCCCTGCTGGGGCTGGATTACCCGACGCACCTCTGGCGGGAAAAGTCCCTGCAGTCGGTGGCCAACGTCACGCGGCGGGATATCGTCGAGTGCCTGGCGCTGGCTGCGGAGATCGGCCTGCGGCCCACGGTGCGCTGCTTCGACCTGGCGGACGCCAACCAGGCGCTCCTCGAACTCAAGACCCGCGCGGTACGCGGGGCCAAGGTACTGCGAATCGGTTCATGATCGCGCCGCTGCCGCGCCGGGCCGTCGGGGTCCGGCGCGGCGGGGCATCACTGGATGTCGAGACGCCGGCGACGGGCTTCCCGCAGCTTGGGAAGGACCAGCTCCAGCATGCCGTCCTTGAAGGAGGCGCTGGCATTGTCGGCATCGATGTCACCGGGCAGCGTCAGCGTGCGGGCGAAGGACGACTGGGCGATCTCGCTGCGATAGAACTCGCCGCTTTCCTCCTCCTCGGTGCTCTTGTGCTCGCCCTTGATGGTGACCCGATTGTCACTGATCGACACGTCCAGCTCGTCGCGCGAGATGCCGGGGATCTCGGCACGCAGCACGAATTCGTTGTCGCGTTCGATGAGATCGACCCGCGGTGCCCGCGGGGCGGCAAGGTCGAAGCGATCCCAGGCCTGGCGCTCCCGGAACAGCGGACGCATCCAGCCACGATCGAAGAAGCGTTCCAGCATGTGGTCGAACTCCTCGAAGGGGGTGAGTGCCTGGCCGCTCGGGCGGGCCGTGGGCGACGGCTCGCGTGCGGGTGCGGCTTCCTTCATCTCGCTGACGTTGCTCGTGTCACTGCTTGGCTTGGCCATGATGACCCTCCCGCCATGGTGGCGATCCGGAAAACGTGAAAGACGCGGGCAAGCCCTTGCCGGCTTGCGGATAAAAAGATAGTCATGCCAGGCGAGGGGATGGCTTGATGGCCGTCAAGACACGGTGATGGCGTGCGGTGAATCGGCAGGGAAGATGACAGGGCGCAAGGGTCTGCTACCTTGAGTAGGCGATTCGGCGGGAGGCGGCTGCATAGGAGGCGACATGCGCTATGAGCTCTACTACTGGCCGACCATTCAGGGGCGCGGCGAGTTCGTGCGTCTGGCGCTCGAGGATGCCGGTGCCGACTATATCGACGTGGGCAACGCCTCGGATGCCGGTATCACCGAGATCAGCGAGTTCCTGGACGGCGAGAGCACGCTCTACCCGCCGTTCGCGCCGCCGTTTCTCAGGGCCGGCGAGATCCTCGTCTCCCACGTGGCCAACATCCTGCAGTTCCTGGGGCCGCGGTTGGGGCTGGTGCCCGAGGGTGACGCGATCCGGCTCTGGGCCCACGGGCTTCAGCTCACCGTGACCGACTTCGTCGCCGAGATCCACGATGTCCACCACCCGATCAGTTCCGACGACTACTACGAGGCGCAGCGCGATACCGCCCAGGCGCGCGCCGAGGCGTTCCTCGAATCACGCCTTCCCCGCTTCCTCGGCTATTTCGAGCAGGTGATCGCGCAGAATCCCGGCAGCGACGACTGCCTGGTGGAGGGCGGGCACAGCTATGTCGACCTGTCGCTGTTCCAGGTCGTCAGTGGCCTGCGTTATGCCTTTCCGCGGGCCATGGAGGGCGCGATGCCCAATCACCCGGGCATCGCCGCGCTGGTCAGCCGGGTCGCCCGCCGCGAGCGCATCGCCGCCTACCTGAGTTCCGAGCGCCGGCTGCCGTTCAGCGAGCAGGGCATCTTTCGCCACTACCCCGAGCTGGACTCGCCACCGCCGACCTAGCCGGAGCAACCCGGCGGTGCGGAAGTACCCCTGCGGTTTTTTCGCGCCCCGACTGGCCACGGACCGCCCAACGATGGTAGAACGCCAGCGTAGGTCGGCCGGGTCGCGCACAACAACGCCAATCCATGACTCGCCGAGCATCCCCTCGGGCTCCGGGCTTTCAAGGTATCAGGACTGGCATGTTTCTCGACGATTTCCATACGGTGGCGGAAGGCTGGATCCGTATCACCGCCGCGCAGGCGAGCCGCTTCGCCAAGCAGATGGCCGGTGACTACAACCCCCTCCATGATGCAAAAGCGCGACGCTTCTGCGTTCCCGGTGACCTGCTCTTCGCGCTGGTGCTGGCGCGTCACGGGCTCTCTCAACGCATGACCTTCCACTTCCGCGGCATGGTCGGCGACGACGTTCCGCTGGCGGTCGAGGAACACGACGATGGCACCCTGCAGGTGGTCGATGCCGCCGGCAAGGCGTTCCTGGTGGTCGAGCGTGGCGGTGCCATCAGCCACGATGACGTCGCCATCGAGGCCTTCACCCGCCGCTACATCGCCTTTTCCGGGCGCAATTTCCCGCACTTCCTCAAGCCCCTGCTGGAGGAAAACGGCGTGATGTTCAACCCCCGGCGGCCGCTGGTGATCTACGACAGCATGGGTTTCACTCTCGACGCCTTGCCCGATGCCAGCCTGGCGGTGGAGTTCGACGGGGCCTCGTTCGAGGTCCAGGGCAAGCGCGGCGAGGCCCGCCTGGCCTTCCGCATGACCGCCGGCGGCGAGCCGATCGGCACCGGCGCCAAGAAGCTGGTGGTCAGCGGGCTGCAGCCCTACGACGCGACGGTGATGGACGAATTCGTCGAGGCCTTCAACCGGCGCAAGGCGCAATACGAGGCGTCCTGACGGCGTGCTCTGAAGACGGCTTGTCGGGGTCCCTCGCCCCGGCCGGGGCAGTCGCTGCTATGGTGGAGGGCTGCACCACGGGTCCCGAACGGCCATCCATCAGGAGGGAAACGTCATGACCGTATCGTCCAGTCTCTGGGACATGACGCTGGCGGGCTTTCGCGATGCCATCGAATCGCGCTCCACGCCGGGCTGCGGTGCCGCCGCGGCGGCCTCGGCAGGGCTCGGGCTGGCGCTGGTGCTCAAGGGGCTGCGCATCACCCGGGGCAAGCACGACGATGCGCCGGACGCCATGCACCGGGCGATCGAGCGCGCCGACGCGCTGCTGGCCCGGCTCGGCGACTACGCCGACGAGGACGTCAACGCCTTCGAGGCCTATCTGGCGGCCGTGAGGCTGCCCCACGACGACGAGGCCGCAGGCGAGCGGCGTGAGCGGGCCATCGCCCACGCCGCCGAGCGGGCCAATGCCGTGCCGCTGGGAGCCGCGCGGGTCTGTCGCGAAGGCCTGGCCCTGAGCGTCGAGGTCCTGGCGCTCACCGATGCCAACCTGCAGAGCGATACCCGCGCCGGCGCCTTGATGCTGCACTCGGGGCTGAGCGCGCTGCTGCTCGGTGTCGACGCCAATCTGGCGAGTCTCGATGACGACACCGAGCGCGAGGCGCTGACCCGTACGCGAGATGATCTGCAGGACGCCGCCGATCGCTGCCGCGACGAGCTGCTGCGGCAGGGCGCCCGGTGACAGGACAGACCTGACGGGCAAGGCCCGAATGAGTGACTACGCTGTTGAGGAGTGAGCGGCGTCGTCATGAAAGTGCCGCTCCAGGGAAGACCTTCACCCATGGCAAGGAGCCAGTCATGTCACTCCATCACGGCAGGCATTGTTCGCATTGTTCTTCCCTCGGCGCGGCGGGCGCCATCGGCCTGGGGCTGGTGGCCGGCGTGGCCGCGGCGGCCGGTGTGCTGGCGGGGCGCAGGGCCGCCACCACCGCGCGGCTGAGCCGGGGCCATCCGCGCAAGCATCGCCTGCTCGACGCCGCCTCCAGCACCCTGCAGCGCAAGATTCCGCTGGAGGCCATGAGCACCTACCTCAACGGCTTTCACATGTATGCCGACGACATGGGGCGTCAGGTCGAGGCTTCGCACTATTGCATTCACCTCGAGCCCGACCTCCATCAGTGCGTGATCTTCGACTCCAACCGGCCCGATGCGCGGCTGATCGGCATCGAGTACATCATCAGCGAGGCGCGCTTTCGCGCACTGCCCGAGGCGGAAAAGCGCCTCTGGCACAGCCATCACTACGAGGTGAAGTCGGGGCTGCTGGTGGCGCCGGGCATTCCCGAGCTGGCCGAGCACGCCTACTTCGAGGATCTCGTCACCACCTACGGCAAGACCTTCCACACCTGGCAGTACGATCGTGACGATTTCCCCTACGGCGTGCCGCAGCTGATGATGGGCTTCACCGGGGACGGCCAGGCCGATCCCGCGCTGGTGGCGGCCCGTGACCGGCGGCTGGGCCTCTCGACCGACTGGCGGCGCGAGAAGCGCAGCGACATCCCCGAGCCGGCGGTCGCACCCGGCGCCAATGTCTGGGAAAGCGGCCAGAGCGTCCAGACCTCGCTGGAGGCGCGCCCCTTCAAGCGCTGAGGGCAGGTCGGCCGCGCCGGGCCGGCGGGCGACGCGTGACGGAAACGTCATCGTGTGGTCCCGGGCCTGTCATCTGCGTCGCGGATACTCCGGTCAGCGTGACGACACGGAGGAGAACGCGACATGACCCTGACTCGCAGAGACTTTCTCGCCCGGGGCTCGCGCCTGGGACTCGGGGTGCTGGGCGGCAGCCTGCTCGGCGCCCCGGCGATCGTGATGGCCGAGGCGCGGCGGCCGCAGGTGGTGTCCGGCGTGATGAGCGGCGACATGCTCAGGGATCGGGCGATGCTCTGGGGCCAGGCGGACCGCCCGGCACGGATGTGGCTCGAGGTGGCCGACAATCCCGAGTTCCGCGGTGCCCGGACGCTGCCGTCGCTGGACGTGCTGCCGGACACCGACCTGATCGGCAAGGTCGATGCCACCGGGCTGGGCGGCCGGGACACGCTGCACTATCGGCTGCGCTTCGCCGCGCTGGGCGATGAGCGCGCCGTCAGCGAGCCGGTGACCGGCCGGTTGCGCCTGCCGCCACGCCAGCCGCGCGACGTGCGCTTCGTGTGGTCGGGCGACGTGGTCGGCCAGGGCTGGGGCATCGACGAGTCGCGCGGCGGCATGCGCATCTTCGAGACCATGCGCCGCCAGCAACCGGACTTCTTCATCCACTCCGGCGACAGCGTCTACGCCGACGGGCCGCTCGAGGAAACGGTGGACCTCGGCGGTGGCGAGCTCTGGCGCAACCGGGTCACCCCGGCCAAGCGCAAGGTCGCCGAGACCCTGGCCGAGTACCGGGGGCAGCACGCCTACAACCGACTCGATGTCAACTATCGGCGTTTCACCGCCGAGGTGCCGATGCTGGCCCAGTGGGACGACCACGCGACCCTCAACAACTGGTATCCGGGCGAGATCCTCGACGACCCGCGCTACACCGAGACGAACGTCTCGCTGCTCGCCGCCCGCGCCCGCCGGGCCTTTCTCGAGTATGCGCCGATCCGGCTGGCGCCCGACGCGCCGCAGCGCATCTACCGGCGCTTCGCCTATGGCCCCGGGCTCGAGGTGTTCATGCTCGACATGCGCAGCTACCGCGGCCCCAACAGCGACAATCGTCAGGACACCGCCTCCGACGACACGGCCTTTCTCGGCGAGAGCCAGTTCGCCTGGCTGCGCCGGGCGCTCAAGCAGTCCACCGCGACCTGGAAGGTGATCGCCGCCGACATGCCGATCGGCCTGAACGTGCCGGATGGCGACAGCTTCGACGCGGTGGCCAACGGCGACGACGGCCGGCCGCTGGGGCGCGAGCTGGAGCTGGCCCGGCTGTTCAAGGCGATCCGCGACGACGACATCCGCAACGTGGTGTGGCTGACCGCCGATGTCCACTACACCGCCGCCCATCACTACGCGCCGGAGCGTGCCGCCTTCCGGCAGTTCGCGCCGTTCTGGGAGTTCGTCAGCGGTCCGCTCAATGCCGGCACCTACGGGCCCAACACCCTCGATGGCACCTTCGGCCCCGAGGTGGTGTTCAGCAAGGCGCCGCCCGACGGCCAGGCCAATCTGCCGCCCTCGGCGGGCTATCAGTTCTTCGGCCAGGTCGATCTCGATGGCGAGAGCGAGGCGCTCACCGTGACGCTCAAGGACATGGACGGCACGGCCCTCTATCGGAAGATGCTGGAGCCGCAGCGCGCACCGGCCTGACGGCAGCCTGCCATCGCCCGACAATCGCAGGCGGCGGTGCCTGGCGATGGTCGAGTGGCGGGTCACCGCGTTGGCTCGCGCCACTCGGTCAGCCAGAACAGCACGCCGATCAGCCCGAACGCCGCGCCCAGCGCGCAGGCCCCGGTCCAGCCGGCGAGGGTGTAGAGCCAGGCCGCGCCCGCCGAGCCCAGCGCGCCGCCCAGGAAGTAGCAGGTCATGTAGGCGGTAGTGATACGGCTGCGGGCTTCCGGGCGAATCTGGTAGATGGCGCCCTGGTTGAGGATCTGGTTGCCCTGCACGCCGATGTCGAGCAGGACGATGCCCAGCACGATCGCCGCCAGCTCATGGGCGAACAGCGCCATCACCAGGAAGCTCAGCGTGATCAGGCTCAGGAAGCTCAGCGTGATCAGGCTCAGGAAGCTGCCGGTGCCGATCCGCGACAGGCCGCGATCGTGGAGGCTGCCGGCGACGTTGGCGCACAGCGCGCCGGCGGCGCCGAGCAGGCCGAACAGCCCGATCACCGAGTCGGGGTAGCCATAGGGCGCCTCGGCGAGCAGGAAGGGCAGGGTGGTCCAGAAGACGCTGAAGGTGGCGAAGCCGGCCGCGCCATAGACGATGCGCCGGCGCAGCAGCGGCTCCTCGCGCATCAGGGTCAGCACCGAGGCCAGCAGCGACGCATAGGACAGCGAGGTCTGGCCCGGTTCGCGCGGCAGCAGGCGGGCCAGCAGCAGCGCCTGACAGACCATGACCCCGGCCGCCAGCCAGTAGACCGCCCGCCAGCCCAGCGCATCGGCGAGCCCGCCGGAGACGGTGCGCGCCAGCAGGATGCCCAGCAGCAGTCCGGTCATCACCCGGCCCACCACGCGGCCGCGCTGGTCGTCGTCGGCCAGGTGCGCGGCGAAGGGCACCAGGATCTGCGCCACCACGGCGGTCAGGCCGGTGGCCAGGGCGCAGAGGATGAACAGCTCGATGGTCGGGGCCAGGGCGGTGCCGACCAGCGCCACGGCGGTGGCCAGCGACACCGTGACGATCAGCCGGCGGCGCTCGATCAGGTCGCCCAACGGGACAAGCAGCACCAGGCCGGCCGCGTAGCCGAGCTGGGTCATGGTAATGATCATGCCCGCCGTGCCCCGCGATACCGAGAAATCCCGGGCCAGGGTATCGAGCAGCGGCTGGGCGTAGTAGATGTTGGCCACCGCCACCCCGCAGGCCAGCGCCATGACGAAGGTCAGCAGGGCGTTGGGACGCAGGGACGTCGCGGGGGCTGCCGGAGTGTCGGTCACGTTGTCCATCTCCGCCTCAACCGTGCTGGGTGCCGTCGTTGCTGACATCGATGTCCACCTCGACCATCATGCCCGGGCCGATCAGCTGGGCGGGGCCGTCGTCGAGGGCGATGCGTACCGGGATGCGCTGGGTGATCTTGGTGAAGTTGCCGGAGGGGTTGGGATCCGGCAGCAGCGCGAACTGGCTGGTCGCGGCGCGGCCGATAACCGTCACGTGGCCATGGAAGGGGCGATCCGGGTAGGCGTCAACGGTGATGTCGACCGGCTGACCGACGCGCAGTTCGCCGATGTCGGTTTCCTTGATGTTGGCCTCCACCCAGAGCTTGTCGGGGTTGTGCATCATCAGGATCGGCTGGCCGGCACTGACGTATTCGCCCGCATCGACCAGCGTCTTGTTGACCACGCCGCCGATCGGGCTGGGCACCGTCAGGTCGGCGATGCGCAGCTTCTCCTGCGACAGCTTGGCCCTGGCCTGGGCCAGCTCCTGCTTGGCCACCTTCAGCTGGGAGCGCAGCACCGAGGGGTTGGGCAGCGGCATCTGCGTGAAGCCGACCTCGGCGTTGTCGGCCTGGGCCTGGCTGACCGCGACTTCCTGCTGGGCCTGCTGGTACTCCGCCTGGGCGGCCAGATACGCATAGTAGTTGGCATCACGCTGCTGCTGCGACACCGAGTGCTGGTCGAGCAGGGCATCGGAGCGCTTGTAGTCCTTGCGCGCCTGCACCAGCCGGGCCTTGGCGGCGGCCATGGCGGCCTTGCTGGCGGCCAGTTCCTGCTGGGTCATGTTCAACCCGCCCTTGAACTGCTTCTCGGCAAGCTTGAGCCGCTCGCGCTGGTAATCAAGGCGGGCCTGCATGGCGGCCACGCCGGCCTTGAGGGTCTTGAGCTTTTCCTCGTCGGGTCGGCTGTAGAGGCGGGCCACCGTATCGCCCTTGTCCAGCCGGTCGCCCTCGGTGATGGAAAAGTCGGTGACCCAGCCTGCCAGGCGGCTGCTGACGGTGACCTGGTCGGCCATTACCCGCGCGTCCTGGGCGCTGACGTGGGTCAGGCGATGATGGATGGCAAAGCCAGCCCACACCGCGCAGGCGAGCAATGCCACGGCGAGTAGCGTCAGCTTGGTGCCCTTGCCGGGGCGGCGGGAAACGGCATTCGACGTCGATGATGTCATGATGACGGAATCCTTGAGCGAACGAACGGGAAGAACGGGTCAGGCACGCTGCCAGCGGCTGAGCAGGATCGACGGCACCGCCACTATCAGCAGACTGCCGACCAGCAGCCAGAAGCCGTCCTGGTAGGCGAGGATCGAGGCCCAGATCGCCTCGACACGGCCCATCAGATAGCCGGCCATGGCCGACTGGTGGATATCCGGTACCCCCAGGTGGCCGGCCAGCTGCGACAGCTGGCCGAGCTGCTCCCGGGCCAGGGTGTTGTCGGCGGTGACCCCGGCATTGAGATGCTGGCCGTGCAGGGCGGTGCGCCGGTCGAGCAGGATCACCAGGCCCGCCGTACCCAGCGCGCCGCCCAGCTGCATGACGAAGTTGATCGCCCCGGAACCGTGCCCGGTGAGCTCGCGGGGCAGGGCGGCGATGGCGTTGGACAGCGTGGGCGGCGGAAAGGCCGCCATGCCGATGGCCATGATCGCCATGTTGCCGGCCAGGAAGGCGAAGGAGGTGTTCCAGTCCATCTGCGCCATGTGCCAGACCGCGATCATCGTGCAGGCCAGTCCCGGCAGGGTGATCCAGTGCGGCGGGTAGCGGTCGCTCAGCCAGCCGACCAGGGGCACCAGTACGCCGAGTACCGCCGTCGATGGCACGAAGATCATCCCCGCGCTCACCGGGCTGTAGTGCAGCACCGACTGCACGAACTGCGGCAGCAGGTACATGATGCCGTAGAACGAACCACCGAAGAGCAGCATCGCCAGGATGCCGACCATGAAGATCCGGTAGCGGAAGATCGCCAGGTCGATCAGCGGATGCGCGGTGCGCCGCTGCCAGGCGACGAAGATGGTGCCACAGAGCAGCGAAGTGCCGATCAGCTCGGGGATGCGCGGGTCGTACCAGCCCCAGCGCTGGCCGTTGGAGAGTGCCGCGAGCAGCGCGAACACCGCGATGAACAGCAGTATCGTGCCGGCCCAGTCGAAGGGCGGGCGCGGCCCCTTGCCCTCGCGGGGCGGCAGGAAGAAGTAGCCCATCGCCACGGCGGCCGCGCAGATCGGCAGGGTGATGAAGAACACGTAACGCCAGGTGAAGTTCTCCACCAGCCAGCCGCCGATCACCGTGGCCAGCGTCAGCGGCAGACCCAGGCACATGCCGTACATGGCCACCGCCATGCCGCGGCCCTCGGGCGGGTAGGCGGCGAACAGTGCCTGCATCGCCACCGGGCGGATCAGCCCGGTCATGGCGCCCTGGATGACGCGGGCGGCGATCAGCATCGTCATGCCCTGGCCCAGCCCGCCGAGAATCGACGCGGCGATGAACACCAGCAGCAGCCCCATGAAGGTGGCCCGCTGGCCGACCGCCGAGACCAGCCACGGGGCGATCAGCAGCGACACCGTGGTCGAGGCCAGAAAGCCGGTGGACAGCCACTGCACCTGGGAGGCGCTCATGCCGAAGGCGCCCTTGATGTAGGGGATCGCCACGTTGACGATGGTGATCGACATGCCCAGCGCCACCAGCCCCAGCATCACCGTGAGCGTGACCCACAGCTTGTAGCGGGGGCCGTAGCGTTCGAACAGCAGATCCACCTGGCTCATGACCGATACCTCCCCGGCGGCAGGACCGGACAGGAAGGGACGTTATCGAACACAGGAACCTCTCCTCGTGTTGTGCCGGGCCACCGCTCGCGCAAGCAGGCGGGCCGGTTTCCCGGGAATGACGGGAAACCGGCCCGAAGCCTCGAACAGCCAGCAGTGGCACAAGTCAGGCGCTAACAAGTAGCCTAAACATCGTTTGATAGCTAAATATCATAACGTATCCGGGCGATGTGTCACAGAGGCCGGGTACCCGTCGTCGGCAACACGGGTGAACAAGCCGTGCGGGCACGGCCCGGGGGCTTCACTCGAGAAACGCCGCGACGGTGGCGAGAACCGCTTCCGGACGTTCCCGGTGGGGGACATGGCCGCAGCCGGGCAGCAGACGCAGCATGGCGGGGCCGGCGGCATGCGCGACGAGTCGTTCGGGATGGCGAGGCGAGCCATACTCGTCACGATCGCCGTGCAGGGCCAGCAGCGGGCAGGGCACCCGGGTCATCACGCCGGCAAGGTCCCAGTCGCGAAACGCCTCGTCCAGCCAGGTGTCCACCCAGGCATCCAGGACCCAGCGGGCCCTGTCGCCGTGATAACGAGCCAGTCGCGCCAGCTGCTCCGGCGCGGCGAAGGCCCGTTTCGCCTCGCGCACGCCGTCGAGCGTGCGTGTTTCGACAAAACTCATGGCCGACTCGGTCACCAGGCCCCGGCAGGTTTCGGGGAAGGCCATCGCGACATGTGCGGCCATGGCGCCGCCCACGCTGTGGCCGAAGGCGATGAAGTGCGTCAGGGCCAGGTGGGTGTGTATCGCCGCGAAGGCCTCCTGCGGCTCCGTCTCGATGAAGTCGAGCGGCAGTCGCCCGGGGCAGGGATCGGAGCGACCGAAGCCGAGCCGGTCGTAGGCGATCACCCGGCGGCACGTGGCCTCGGCCAGTTGCGCGGGGAAGTCGCGCCACAGGGCGCTGCATCCCAGCGACTCGTGGAACAGCACGATGGGCGGGGCATCGGCGACACCCGACGGCTGCCAGCTGCGGACGAAAAGGCGGCCCCGGGGGGTGGGAACCCGAGTATCGTGGATGGTGGGTGGCGTCATGCGATGAGTCCCTGATGTGGCGTGTGGTGGCGCTGGCGTCAGCGTGACACCCCCGATGTGCCGGCGTCGAGCCATGCCGTAATGCGCCCTTTCGCGTTGCCGCCATCGGTTGCGCGGGCTATGTTGGCCGACGCGATCAATCCGAGAGGAAGGGGACGGCATGAAGCAGTACGCGGTAGTGGCGCACGATTACTCGGATGACGAGGCGCTTGAGCGACGCCTGAGCCGTCGGGAAGCCCATCTGGAAGGCATCCGGCAGCTCGCCAGTCAGGGGCGATTCATCAGTGGCGGGGCGATTCTCGATGATGCCGGGCGCATGGTCGGTTCCAGCGTGCATGTTCAGTTTCCCGACCGTCGGGAACTGGACGACTGGCTGGCGACCGAGCCCTACGTGACCGGGAAGGTCTGGGAGCGGATCGAGATCCGTGAGGTCAAGCTCTTCGATCCAGGCGCCTGATGCCATGACCGATCGGACACCGCTCGCCGCGCGCATTCGTCACCTTCTCGGGACGACGCCCCGCGAGGCGCTTCCCATGACCTATCAGCAGGTCGCCGGAGCACTCGGGCTCGAGCCGCCGCGAACCATTCAGCAGGTGGCTCTGGCACTGGAGGAAACGATGCGGGAAGACGCCGAAGCGGAGCGGCCCTTGATGGCGGCGCTGGTCGTCAGTCGACAAGGGCAGGGCCTGCCCGCCCGAGGCTTCTTCGATCTCGCCGTGGCGCTGGGGCGCTTCCCCGAGGAACCGTCACGGCATGTCGAGGCCTGGCAGGAGGCGTATCGGCAGGCCCTGGCGGCGAGGGGAAAGCCATTGACTCATGTTTCAGGAACGCAAAAACACCAAGGCCCGCCGAAGCGGGCCCTGGTGCTCGAAGCCTTGCGGCTCGAAAGCGCGATCTAATCGATATTAGAGCGGCTTGATGTTCGCAGCCTGCAGGCCTTTCTTGCCCTGAGTGACGTCAAAGGAAACCTGTTGACCGTCCTGCAGAGACTTGAAGCCGTCAGCCTGAATTTCGGAGAAGTGGGCGAACAGATCGTCACCGCCGTCAGCGGGAGAAATGAAGCCGAAACCCTTGGAGTCGTTGAACCACTTGACTGTGCCAGTTGCCATGATCGAATTCCTTATGCGTTGAACGCTTTTGCGGTTACCGGGGACACCCCGGAATGAAGTGGGTGAGACAAGAGATATGTCCAGGTAACCGAATGCTTCGAGTACAACTGACAATATGCGACTTGCTAACCAACTGACGGCATAGTGCGGGCCTTTCGTTCTGGAGTCAAACAATTTTTGCCGGCCAGCCCAAAAAGACGGTGCTATATCGGTCGACGGGGGTCCGCGCAGCATGAGGGAACCCCCGGGGCCTGGGCGCCCCGCCGCCAGCCGATGAAGCCGTTCATGGCGTGGTGGCGACTGGCGGGGCTTCCCACCTCGCCCCGGTCAGGTCGCAGGAGACCTTCCACAGCCGCTCGGCCAGCATCGAATCGCGTGCCGCGGCGGTCATCCGGGCGCGTTTCGGTGCGCCGCGCGCCTCCCAGGGGCCGGCGGGGCCGAAATAGTCGCCCGGGCGCACCTCGTCGGCGGTGGCCGCATGCAGCACCGGGCGGGCACCGTCGGCGGCGGACTGGCTGATGAGAGGCATCAGCAGCCGGAACAGGCTGCCCACCAGGGCGCGGCTTCTGACGCCATGCTCGAACAGTGCCGTGCGCGACAGGCCGGGATGCGCCGCCACGCTGACCAGCTCCCAGCCTCGGGCGTCGCTGTGGCGTTGCAGCGCCTGGCTGAACAGCAGCATGGCCAGCTTGGACTGGCGATAGGCGCGCCAGGGATCGTAATCGCGTTCGCCGTTGAGATCATCGAAGGCGATGCGCCCGCTGCGGTGCGCCAGGCTCGACAGCTGCACGACCCGCGGTGCCGGTGCGGCCTGCAGCAGCGGCAGCAGCCGACTGGTCAGCAGGAAGTGCCCCAGGTAGTTGACGCCCAGCTGGCGCTCGAAGCCGTCGCGGGTCACCTCCCGCGTCGGCGGCGCCAGGAGGCCGGCGTTGTTGACCAGCCGATCCAGCCTGGCTTCCTGTGCCTGCACCGTGGCGGCGAAGTCGCGTACCGAGTCCAGGCTGTCCAGGTCGAGCGGCTCGAAGCGCACCGCCGCCTCGGGGAAGTTGGTGCACAGGGTCTCGACGGCGGCGCGGCCCTTTTGCGGGTGGCGCGCGGCGACGATGACGCGATAGCCCCGCTGCACCAGACCGCGAGCGGTCTCGAACCCCAGCCCGGTATTGGCCCCGGTGACGATCGCCAGCGGGGCGGCTTCGTGACGGTCATTCATGGGGTCAGGCGTTGCCGACCGTCTGGATCACCTCGAAGCCCTCGAACTTCGGCGGCCCCAGGTACAGCCCCTCGCGCCGCGTCTGGCCGGCATTGGCGTGGGCGGCGCGGAAGGCCTCGGAGTGCGTCCAGGCCTCGAAGTCCTCCCGCGAGCGCCACAGGGTGTGCGAGGCGTAGAGGACGTGATCCTCCTCCTCGGGGCCGCGCAGCATGTGGAACTCGATGAAGCCGGGCAGGCCCTGGAGGTGGGTTTCGCGCTCCAGCCAGATCTGCTCGAACTCGTCTGTTCTCTCGGGATTGACCCGGAAACGATTCATGGCGATGAACATGGTGGCGTGCCTCACGGCCTGAGTGGTGGATGTCCGGGGACGATGACACCTTCCCCGGAGCGGAGCAAGGCGACGCCGGGCTAGCCGGTCGCCACCATTTCCTGATCCCTGCCGGTCAGGGTCATCCACACGACCACGGCGACGATCACACCCAGAAACAGCAGGCTGGTGATGACGGTACCGAAGCCGAGGCCGCCGTAGGCCACCGGTTGCGACAGCAGATCGCCGAAGGAAGCACCCAGCGGGCGGGTGAGGATATACACCAGCCAGAAACCGAGAATGGCATCCAGGCCGAGGAAGAAATAGCCGATCGCCAGCGAGAGGATGATGGCGCCGAACAGGATGCCGGTTGCCAGGTAACCCAGGCCGAACTGCTCGGAGACCAGATCGCCCACGGCCGTCCCCAGCGCGAAGGTGAAGAGAATCGCCAGCCAGTAGAAGGCCTCGCGCCGTGTGGTGGTGATGGAATGAATCGACAGGGTGCCCTCCTTCCGGAACCAGAGCCAGAAGGTCAGGGCCAGCAGCACACTGAAGGCGAGCGTGCAGGTCAGCAGGCTGACGCCGAGGTTGTCGACCAGGTTGTCGCTGATCAGGGTGCCGACGATGGAGACCAGCACCACGGCCAGCCAGTAGGACCAGGGCACATAGCGCTTGCGCGAGAACTGCAGGGCGAGGGCCACGATCAGCACCGCGGTCATGAGCAGCGAGGTGGTCGTCAGGCCCAGCCCCAGATTGACGGCCAGGTAGTCCGCGGCGGTTTCCCCCATGGTCACCGCCATGAGCTTGATGAGCCAGAAGCCGGCCGTGACCTGCGGGACCCGGTTGGGACGCAAGCCGTCCTGGGCCGTGGGTTCGGATGTCGGTGCCTCGGTGTGCATGGCTGTCTCCTGATAACGCGTCATTGGCTGGAAAGGGCAAGTGCCCGGGCGGACAGTTGGTCGGAATGCACGTCGTCGTCGGCGTTGCAGCGCTCCGTGGCCCGGGATTGCAGGCTTCTTGCCGTGGCGAGGTCCGCATCACCGATTGCGCCGTTCGCCAGGGCGCTGCGCAGCTTGCCGAGCAGGGTTTCGCAGGGGATGGCGTGGCCGTTCGCATCGGTCACGGCGATGCCGGCCACCTGCTGGACGCCGCCTTTCGGCCCGCCGTCCGAGGGGTGGCTGAGCCGGTCCGACAGTGCCGTCAGCCGCGTTTTCACCGTCTTCGCATCGGGAGACGGGGTGCGCAGTGCCGCGAAGACGCGATCGGCCGCCGCATCGACGTTCCCCCAGGCAGCGGGTGCCTTCGGGCGCAGCGAGGACTCGGCGTCGTCCCACTTGGTCTCGAAGTCGGTGGCGCGGTGCTCGGCCGCGTTCAGCTTCCCGGCATCGACGAGCGCCCGGGTGTCGGAGACGATGGCCTGATACTCCGCCAGGTCGCCGAGCGGGTTGGGGGCGTCCGCCCCGGCACTGGCAGACGGTTTCTGGCCCGGTGACAGCCAGAGTTCCGTGGCGGAGAACACGCTGACCGGCACCACGATCAGCAGCGCGGCAAGCAGGATCTGTTTCATGGGTGGCTCCACATGGTTGATGGACACCACCCAGCCTGTGCGCGCTTGAATACGGTCGGCTTCGCCGGGCTATACAGATTTGTAATGGTCGCGGCGGGCCCCATGGAACGGGCCCTGCGCCGATGGCATGACATCGCCAGATAGAGTCAGGGCGAAGACGCTCGCCAGGCGGGGTGTACACTGATGCCGGGCTCGGGAAACGGATGGCGAGTACGGCGTGAAAATACTGGTGATCGAAGATGACCGCCTGACCGGTCGGTACATCGTGGATGGCTTGCGCGAAGAAGGGCATGTCGTCGATCTGCTGACGGATGGCGCGCAAGGCCTGGTGCAGGCGGCAGCGGGCGGCCATGACGTGCTGGTCGTGGACCGGATGCTGCCGGGCCTGGACGGGCTGGCCATCGTGCAGACGCTGCGCGGCGCCCGGCTTCCCGTTCCTATCCTGCTGTTGACGGCACTCGACGGGGTGGAAGACCGCATCGAGGGGCTCAACGCCGGGGCCGATGACTATCTGGTCAAACCCTTCGTCTTCGGGGAACTCTCCGCCCGGGTCGCCGCCCTGGCAAGGCGCCCGCCGCCCGCGGAAGAGCCGACGGTGCTGCGGGCCCGGGATCTCGAGATGAACCTGCTGACCCGTCGGGTGACCCGGGCCGGGCAGGTCATCGACCTCCTGCCCCGCGAATTTGCCCTGCTCGAATGCCTGCTGCGTCGCAAGGGCCGCGTCCAGACCCGGACCATGCTGCTGGAAACGGTCTGGGGCATCCATTTCGACCCGCAGACCAACGTCGTCGAAACGCACGTCAGCCGGCTGCGTGGCAAGGTCGACAAGCCCTTCGACCAGGAGCTGATCGAAACGGTGCGGGGCGCCGGCTACCGGATTCCGGCATGAACAGGCTGCGTTCGACCCCCCTGCGGCTCACGGCCACGCTGGTCGTGGTGTTCGTGCTCTTCACCCTGGCCGGTTATGCCACCGCCTATCTGGTCACGCGCACATCCCTGTCCCGTGAGGTGAACGCCCAGCTCGAGCAGACCGTGGATATGCTGCGCGCCATTGCGGAGCCGGATGAAATCCGCGAGCGGATCGGCGAAATTGCCGCCGGGGCGCAGCCTCGCGATCTGCTGCTGCGCTATACCGAGCCGGGCCAGCCGGTCCTGGGCAATCTCACGGTTCCCATCGAGGCGTCGGCGTACAGCGTGATCGGCCATGACGCGATCCCGCGCCCGTCATCCACGCTGGCGGACAGCTATCTCGCCTGGCAGGGGCCCGTCGGCGAGGGCAGGCTGACACTGCTGGTCGGTCGCGACAGCCTCAACGAGCTGGGCGAAACGTTTGCCAAGGTCCTGCTGTTCAGCCTGGTGCCGGCACTGCTGCTGGTGACCGCCATCGGTGCGCTGGTCGCCCGCCGGGCCCGCGATCGCGTCGAGGCCATTCGCTCGGCGCTCGCCAGACTGACCTCCGGCCACCATGACGCCCGGGTAGCGATTTCGGGGGCGGTCGACGATGACCTCGGCCAGATCGGGGTGGCGGTCAATCGCATGGCGGAAGCACAGGAAGCCTCCATGGAGGCGCTTCGGCAGGTTTCCGCCGATGTCGCCCACGACCTGAGAACGCCCATCCAGCGGGTCGCCGTGCTGCTCGACCGGCTGGATGACGGCTCGTTGACGGCATCGGCGCGTGACACGATCGCCGAAGCGCGGGCCGAAACCGCACATATCGTGGCGACGTTCCAGTCGCTGCTGCAGATTGCCCAGCTGGAAGGTGGCCAGGCGCGGGCCAACTTCACGGCGGTCGATCTCGCCTCGCTGGCCACCAGCCTGGCCGATGTCTACGAGCCGGCCAGCGAGGAAAGCGGCCATCGTCTCGAGGCCCGGGTCAACGGTGCCGCGGTGGTCAGCGGCGACCGGACCCTGCTTGGCCGCCTGATCGCCAACCTGATCGAGAATGCCCTGCGCCACACTCCGCCCGGCCGGATTCAGCTGGTCGTCGAGGGAGGCCCATCCCCGGTGCTGCAGGTCATTGACGAGGGCCCCGGCATCCCCGAGGGCGAGCGCCCCCGGGTATTGCGACGTCTCTACCGCATGGAGCGCAGCCGGACGAGCGACGGGAGCGGCCTGGGTCTGAGCCTGGTCGCCGCCATCGCCGAGCTTCACGAGGCGACCCTGACACTGGAAGACGCCGGACCCGGGCTGCGAGTGTCGGTGCGTTTCGACGGCCTGTCGCCCGCTGTGGGGGGCGATCGCTAACCCGACAGCACCGTCGGCAGCCACAGGGCAATCGACGGCCAGAGGCAGACGATCAGGGCGCCGATGCACATCAGCACGAAGAACGGCGCCGAGGCCAGCGCCACGCGACCGATGCTCTCACCGGTCAGGCCCTGCAGCACGAAGAGGTTGAAACCCACCGGCGGGGTGATCTGGCCGAGCTCCACCATGATGACCAGGAAGACCCCGAACCACAGCGGGTCGTAACCGGCCTGGACGATGATCGGCAACGTGATCGGCAGGCTCATCACGGTAATCGAGATGCCATCCAGGAACAGCCCCAGCACGATGTAGAACACCGCCAGGGCCAGCAGCAGGGCGATCGGCGAGAATGCCTGGTCGGCGATCCAGCCCGCCAGTTCCCGCGGCAGGTGCAGGTAGCCCATGGCGGTGGACAGCAGGGCGGCCGCGATCAGCAGGCTGCAGACCATCACCGCACTGATCAGCGCACCGCTCAGGGCATCGATGAACAGCCGCAGGGTCAGCTGGCGCTCCCACAAGAGCAGCACCAGGGTGGCGGCACAGCCGACCGCGGCGGCCTCGGAGGGCGTGGCGATACCGCTGTAGATGGCGCCGAGGACGATCACGATCAGTCCCAGTACCGGAGCGAGATTCAGCAGAGCGCCGCCCAGGCCGGTCGCGTCATCCTCTCCGCGAGGGGCGATGCTCGGATCGATCAGGCTGCGCATGGCCACATAGCCGATGTACAGCGCAGCGATCAACAGCCCTGGCAGCACACCCGCCATGAACAGCTTGCTGATCGAGACCTCGGCCTGGACGCCATAGACGATCATCACGATCGAGGGCGGTATCAGAAGCCCCAGGCTACCCGCGCCGGCCAGGGAGCCAATCGACAGGTTGCGATCATAGTGGCGCTTGGCCAGCTCCTGGGTGGTGATCTTGCCGACGGTGGCGGTCGTGGCGGCGCTCGAGCCGCTGACGGCGGCGAACAGCGTGCAGCCCATGACGTTGGTGTGCAGGATACCGCCGGGAAGGTGCCGGGTAAGCGGCGTCAGGCCCCGGAACAGCCGTTCGGAGATATCGGAGCGAAAGATCAGCTCGCCCATGAGGATGAACAGCGGAATGGCCGAGAGTTCCCAGCTGTTGGCGGCGCGAAAGAGAATCTTGGAAAGAATCAGGCCGATGCGCTGGGTATCGAAGTCACCCAGCCCCCACAACGAGAGCATGGCCACGATGACCAGGCCGGAGAAGACCCAGCTGCCGAGCGCCAGCACGCCGAGCAGCAGGGCAACGACGCCGGCACCCGTGAGTAGCATGTCCATTCATTGTCCTCCGGGACGGAAGGCCTGACGTTGCGCGAGGACTTGCAGCGTGCGCACGGCCAGCGCGAAGCAGAGCAGGTACAGGCCCAGCAGGACCGCGCCTTGCGGAATCCACAGCGGGGTTCTGGCCATGGTCTCGCTGATGATGCCGCGGGCGTAGCTGCGTTCCACCGCCAGCGTCCAGTAGCGGGCCAGCCAGCCGAAGGCAAGCAGTGCCGACACGCTGGCGAACAGCTCCAGCGGCCAGCGCCAGGCCCGGGGCAGCCGCTCCAGAACGAGTGACACGCGGATCAATCCATCCTTTTCGAGGGCATACGGCAGGCCGAGGAAGGTCATGGCGGCCACGCTGTAGCCAATGTACTCGTCGAGGATGAACGTGGAGTGCCCGAACAGGCGCAGGCCGATCTCGAGCAGGATGTGCCCGAGCATGTAGACCACGAGCAGCATGGCGATGCCGGCGCCCAGCGCCGCCAGGGCGCTGGACAGCCGGGTCAGGGCCATGAGTACGGGGCCGGGCCGGTCGCTGGCGGGCGATTCGGGCGCCGCCATCATTCGGCCTCTTGGCTGCGATACTGCTCGAGGATATCGCGGCCGCGCTTGCCGGCCGTCTCGACCCAGTTCGCGACCACGGGCTTGGCCGCCTTTTCCAGGCCGGCCTGGAAATCGGACGGGATGGGATCGTGAATGGCTACCTGATGCTCACGCAACTGGGTGTAGTTCTTCTTCAGGCGTTGCTTCACCACGTCCCAGTTATGGGCATCGGTTTCCTTCGCCGCCTGCAGGATCGCCTGTTGGTTGGCCTTGCTGAGATCATCGAAGACATCCCGGTTCATGTGAACCATGTTGAGCGGGACCGCGTAATTGATCGCGCTGAAGTCATTGAGATGTTCCCAGAAACTGCCATTGGCGCCGGCCTCGGCCGAGGTCAGCACGGCCTCGATGCCGCCGGTGGCGAGCTGTGGAACCACATCGGCCCAGGACAGCTTGACCGGCGAGGCCCCGGCATTCATCAGGGTTTCCGTGCCGTTGCGATCATAGCTGCGGATCTTCAGTCCCTGGAGATCCTGCATGCTGGTCACCGGATTCTTGGACCAGATGCCGCTGGCCGGCCAGGGTGAGGCGTAAAGCAGGATCTGGTTATTGTCCTTGAAGACCTTGGCATATTCGGGGCGGGCGATGTCGTAGAGCCGGTGGGCGGACTCGACATCATCGGCCACGAAGGGCAGTGAGGACAGCAGGAAGATGGGATCGATGCCGCCCAGGGTGCCGGAAAGACTGTCGGCGATCTGTACGGCATTGTCCGCCACGGCATAGAAGTTGTCCGCCGAGCGGAAGCCCAGCGAGCCCCCTGTGTGCAGCGTGATGTCGACCTCGCCATCGGTCAGTTCCTTGACCCGATCGATAAACCAGGCGTCGCCCTGAGCATGGATCGAGCTGGCATTGTATTCGTTGGAAAAGTCCATGCGGGTGGCCGCAAAGGCGGATGATGAGCCAACGGCCAGGCCGGCCAGAAGCAGTGAGCCTTTCAGAAGCGTTTTCGACGATAACAGTGTTGTCATGCGCATCGGGAGAATCCTTGTTTGTAGTCGTTTGTACAATGAGGTTTATGGAAAACTCCCGACCAGGAAGGCTTCGTGACGATACTCGATGTTTCATGAACGACGCGCCCAGCGACGTTCGAAGATGATGCCCGATAATCCGCTTTTATAACTATGGCGTGGTGTCCGGGGGCGTGGAGCGGGTGTCGCCAGGGCCTCCTGGCATGACGCACACAGAACGTTGATATGGGCTCGGGCTTGCATCATGGCAAACACCAACAAGTCCACAATCACGGGTATTGCCATGGTCTATACCATTGCCATTCTGCTCAGCCTGATCGGCTATTTCGTCATCGGCCATCTGGCCGGTCGACGCGTCAAGCATCTCGATGACTATCTGGTGGCCGGCCGCAACGCGCCGACCTTCCTCATCCTCGGCACGCTGGTGGCCAGTTACCTGAGTACCAGCGCCTTCCTCGGCGAGACCGGCTTCGCCTACAGCGGCTATCCCTTCGTGATGCTGATCTTCGCCTCGGTCAGTACCTCCGGCTGCCTGCTGGGGGCGCTGGCCTTCGGTCGCTATCTGCGGCGCAGCGGTGCGCTCACGGTGCCCGAGTTCTTCGGCAAGCGCTTCGCTTCGCGGCGTGTGCAGGCCATTGCCGGGTTGACCACCGTGTTCGGCCTGGGGGCCTATCTGCTGGGGGTGATGCAGGGCGCCGGCATCATGTTCGAGGAACTCACCGGGCTGCCCTACTGGGTGGGGCTGGTGCTGGTGTGGCTGACCTACACCGGCTTCATTCTCTATTCGGGATCGCCCGGCGTGGTGCTGACCGACACGGTGATGTTCGTCATCTTCTCGCTGGCGGCGCTGGGCGGGTCGCTCTACATCATCAACGACCTGGGCGGCTGGCACGGTGTTCTGGAAGGCCTGATGAGCCAGTCCGACAAGCCCGGCATCGCGCTCTGGCACGGCGTGATCCAGGGCAGCGACGCGAACTTCGCCTCGCCGGGTGAATCGCTGACCTGGGGGCTGACACTGGGGCTGGTGTGGGCCGCCGTGCTCGCCGCCAGCCCCTGGCAGGCCAGCCGCTACCTGATGGCCCGCAACGAGCACGTGGTGATGCGCTCGGCGATGTTCACCGCCGTGGCACTGGCGATCTTCTACGCGCTGATGATGATTACCGGGGCGGCCATCAACCTCTACAAGCCTGACCTGGATGCCGAGCATGCCATGGTCTGGTCGGCGCTCAACATCCTGCCGACCTGGCTGGGCATCGTCATTCTCACCGGCGTCTTCGCCGCCGGGCTGTCGTCCTGCTCGACCTTCCTGTCGATCATCGGCTTCAGCCTCTCCAACGACATCCTGCCGCCGTCGCGCGACGAGAAGACCGCCATGCGCACCAGTCGGCTTGCGGTGCTGGCGGCCGGGTTGATCGCGCTGGTGCTGGCGCTGTTCCAGCCACCGGCGGTAATGGCCGTGGTGTGGTTCGCGGCCACCCTGTTTGCGTCGTCTTGGGGGCCGGTGGCGCTGATGAGCATCTGGAGCCGCCGCATCACCGCCGCCGGGGCAGGCTGGGGGCTGGTGGTCGGCTTCGTCGGCAACCTGCTGCTCTCGCTGGCCGATCAGGCCGGATGGATTTCGCTGCCGGTCTATCTGCACCCGGTCGTGATCAGCACCGTGGCGGCCCTGGTGGCGATCATCGTGGCCTCGCGGATGACCCGGGTCAGCCAGTCGGAGCGTGACTACCTGGCCTTCCTGCACCAGGACGACGAGAGTCTGAATGCCGGCTGGATGACCGGCTCGCGCTGGGTGGCGGTGTGCACCATGCTGGCGGGCATCGGCGTCGGGGTATTTCTCTGGTACCAGTACGCCGAGACGCTGTCCGGCCTTGCCGGACGCTTTGCGATTTCCGATAGTGCGGTGTGGGGCGCCTATGCCCTGGCGGTCGGCTGTGGCGGCATGCTGTTCATCGCCGGCGCCGCCGGGTACTGGGTGGTCCGTGCCCGCAAGCCGGCCATGAGTGCCGCGCGCGCCGGGGAGACCTGAGCCGGGCGGCGGCCCCGTGAATGAACGGGGCCGCCGCGTCACTCAATTCGTCGCATCATGGCGTTGCCGCAACGGCTCGAGCAGGTCGCTCAGGCCGTTGTGGTCGATTTCGTGCATCAACTCCAGCAACTGGCCGATCTCGCTGCGTGGAAAGCCCTCGCGGGCGAACCAGTTGAGGTAGGGGCCGGGCAGGTCGGCGATCAGCCGCCCCTCGTACTTGCCGAACGGCATGCGGCGGGTGACCAGCTTTTCCAGATCCTCGGGCTTCATGGCGGGCTCCTGTGTCGATGGCGCGATTATGCCATACAGGCGCTGGCGCCTCGCCGCCGGCCCGGCCTATCGGGCCGGACCATGGGCGACCCCCGGTGCAGAAGGTCGTGGCATCGGCCTTACTGGCTGACTGCCGGTTTGTCCGCGTCGTCCTCGGCGGGCTCTTCCAGCGGCTCGCCTTCGTCGTTCTGGAGCTGGTGGTCGTAGGCTGCCTGCAGGCCGGTGTCCTCCTCGGCTTCCTCCTCGGCACCAAGCTCGATATGGCCCGGGTAGAAGGGCGACAGGATGGCCACCAGGATGCCGAGCGCGGCGAACATGGAAAACGCATCGGCGTAACCGAAGGCATTCACCAGCCCGCCGACGGCCGGCGAGCCGGTCGCCTGGCCGAGCGAGACCGCCATGAAGGGCAGTACCGGCCCCGCCGACAGCCGGCCCGGCAACAGGCGGATGCCGGTCATCAGATAGAGCCCCGTCAGGCTCATGTAGGCCAAGCCGAAGACCAGCGCGGAGAACGCCGCCAGCAACGGTTGACTCGGACTCGCCGCGAGCAGGGCCAGGCTCGCGGCCAGCATCATCAGCATCAGGGCATGGGTGATGGGCGGGTTGTTGCGATCGGCCAGATCGGCCACCACGGCGCCGCCGAGCCCGGCAACGCCCACCGCCAGCCAGAGCCACCCGGTGGTGCCGGGCGAAAGATCGCCGAGGTTGACCACCAGATCGGGTGCGAAGATCCAGTAGGCGGAGGAAACGAAGCCCATCACGAAGGCAAACAGGGAAAGGCGGATCAGGCGCGACCAGGGCAGTTCGCTGAACGGCGCCGGCGGGGCGGCATTGGCCGGCACGATGCGCACGACCGAGGGCAGGAACAGCCAGGCGCCGATCACCCCGAGCCCGGCCAGGACGGTGAACGATAGGTAGGCGAGGCGCCAGGCATCGGCCAAAAACAGCACCGTGGGCACGGCCACCATCACGCCGATGCTGGTCCCCGCATTCATCACCGAGCTGACGCGACCGTGCAGCGAGCGTTTTACCAGCGCCTGCATGGCCGCCGTGAGGGCCGGCATCATCAGGCCGGTGCAGATGCCGCACGCGAATACCCCGGCGCCGAGCAGCAGGGCGTTGGGGGCCTGACTGATCAGTGCCAGGCCGCCGACACCGAAGGCGCCGGACAGCACCGCCGCGTAGCGAGCACCCAGGTAATCGGTGGTGAGCGGCGCGACTGCCGTGGCGAGCAGAAAGCTGATTAGCGGCAGCGCGCCGATGATGCCGATGACATAGGGAGTGAGGTCCAGCTCGGCGCGAATCTGGGGGACGAAAAGCCCGAAGGCGAAGCGCGCGAGGCCGTAGCTGATGGCAATCAGCGCAGCGCCGAAGAGCGCGAACTGGGTACTCGAAAGGGGTCTCATGGCGTCTCCCTCCGGCAGGCGTGGTGGATGCCGGCCCGTTCCGCATTCAGGCGGGCCCTTGGTGGTGCGATGACTGCCCGGGGCTGGGTGAAATCCGTTTTCGTCGTGATTGCCATGCGGTCCTCGCCTGACAGGGAAGGGGATGGGGGACGAAGGCCGGTCGGATCATTCTCGGAGCGGATACCGAGCTGCACGAGAAAGCGCGTTCGGTGCCGTCGGGTGTGGACCCGGGGCGGTTGTTGTGCACGCGCAGACAAGCCCCGCCGAATCCTAGGAGGACTCACGGCACGCTTCAAGCCGTCCGTCGGCAGGGGCGCATGGTGTTACGTTTTCAGCATAGTGGGGTTTTGCATCACGACCCGGTTTCGCCCGTCGTGCTTGCCAGCGTACAGGGCCCGGTCTGCCTGCTTGATCAGGGCGGGCAAGTCGGTTTCCGCGGTGGCGGCCCCGGCGATACCGATGGTGACGGTCAGGCGATGTTCGGGCATGGCCTCTATCACCGAGAGTTCGGCGACTTGCTGCTTCAGGCGTTCCGCCACGCCTTGAGCGTCTTCCGGTTGGGTATTCGGCAGGGCCACGATGAATTCTTCGCCCCCGAAGCGTCCTATCACATCCTGGGGTCTGAGGGATTTCATGCAGGTGCCCGCAATCGCGGTCAGTACCCGATCTCCCTGGCTGTGCCCCCAGGTGTCGTTGATGGCCTTGAAGTGATCCACGTCGATCATGAAAAGACTGAACGGGGTGTTTTCACGCTGCGACTGTGCCAGCAATTCCTGCGCTCGCTGCATGAAGTAGAGCCGACTGTCCAGGCCCGTCAACGCATCTCGCTCGGCGACCATGCGCAGCTGTTTTTCCAGCGACTTCCGGTGAGCGATTTCCTCGACCAGCTGATGGTTCTGGACACGCTCTTCCTGCAGCAGCGCAAACTGCTTGCGTTGCAGCTTTTCCAGACGGAGCAGGGCGAAGAAGCCGACGGCGTTGGCCATGACAAGCAACAGCAACAGGCGCAGTGCTACCACAGCGGAAATATCGGCCGCCATCACCGCGGCGACGAGGAAGCCCACGCTCAGGTAGAGGCTGGCGGTTGCCACGATGGGAAGCAGGTTGGGGATCAGCAGGTAGAAGGCCATGATGGCCACCACCAAGGAGGTGACCTGGGTGGAGAGGCTTTCGGGCCGCAGGGGAATGATCAGGATGATTCCCGTAGCCAGTATCCACAGCGGCAGGGCGTGGAGCCATATCCTGCGGGCATATCCGCCCCGGCGTCTGATCACGAATGCCAGGGTCAGGCACGAGACCACCACCAGGGCCCGCACGACGAGCAGTAGATAGAGCGCGGTACCGGGGCCGATATAGTAATAATCGGAAATGGCAAACATGCCGAAGATCAGAGCCGCCACGCTCAGCGTCAGGCAGGACTCAGCGCGAACTCTGGGCTCGCTCTCCCGGCGATACATCGCTTCCTTGTCCGGCTCGTGAAACTGGCCGGTCAGCCAGTGCAGCTGGTGTTTTATTATTGGTGACGACAACGGTCATTTCTCCCCATCCTGCACGCATTGAGCCAGTGCAGCGCCTTGCCCTGTGCCGGCGCCAAGGCCGCCGGCACAGGGCCGAAATATCCCATTCGCGTGTCGCTTGAACTCCCCGCCATGGGGTTCGAGATGAATGCCCCTGCCAGCCTCAGCCAGTACCCCGCGACCGCTTGCCACCAAGATAAACCAGTCCCTGGTGCGAGTGATGCCTGTATAGACCAACGCGCTAGTCAACGCCGGGTCGGGGGCGGTCGAGATCCCGGTCGGCCATGGCCTGGGCGATATAGCGGGCGATCATCGTGTCCAGGTGCGCGCCGCCGCCGTTCTTGTAGACGGTGATCTCCGTGTCGGTCTGGCGGCCGGCGGTGCCCGGCACCAGATCGTAGAGATCGCCCTGCACGTCGTCGGCGGTAATCACCCCCGCGGCAATGGGGATCATCAATTCCCCGATATGTCCGATCGTGGTCTCGCGGCTGTCGACGTAGAGCTTGCCCCGGGTAAGCAGTTCATCGTCGGCCTCGCGCATGTCCGCCTTGTAGGCCCCGATGAGGTCGACATGGGTGCCGGGCCGCAGCCAGGCTCCCTGGATAACCGGCGTGCGGGCCATGGTTGCGGTCGAGATGATGTCGGCCTGGGCCGCGGCTTGGGGCAGGTCATCGACCGCCGCGACCTCGACCGTCATGTCCTGCATTTCTTCGGCCAGCTTCTGCGCCTGCTCCGGCCTGCGGGCCCAGACGGCGATGCGCTCCAGCGCCGGGAAGCCGGCGGCATAGGCTTTGACCAGGCTGCGTGCCAGGGTGCCCGCGCCGACGATCAGCAACTGCCGGCTGTCCGGCCGTGCCAGCAGTTGGGCACCCAGCACGGAATCGCCGGCGGTCTTGTATTCGGTCACCAGCCGGCTGTCGATCACCGCCGACAGGCAGCCGTGCTGGGGCTCGAAGACCAGCATTGCTCCCTGGACCGTGGCGAGGCCGTGGGCCGGATTGTCGTCGAAGACGGTCACCGCCTTTACCCCGTAACCCGTGCCGGCGATATAGGCGGCGCGGTTGAGCAGGGCGCCTTCCGGCGGGCCGAGGACCAGGTCGTTGACCTCGGCCCTGGCGGCCCGGTGGCCGGAACGCAGCGCCTCGATGGCCCCGTCCCATGACAGGTGATCGATGGCCGCTTCATAATCGATGACGTTCAGGCTCATGTGGTGCCTCCCCTCCTTGCTGTGTGTCGGGATGGCGCGCCCGCCGTGTGGCGCCATGCCCGGGTCGGCCGATTATGCCATGCGGGCGCCGAGTCACGTCGTCGTCTGAACGCCGATGGCGGCCCGGGACGATGAACGGGTGATGAGCGTTTACGGCAGTCGATGAGGGCCCGACTCATCAGGAGGGGCGCATCCAGTGTGGAAGCGGCCGGGTTTCCAGGCCCGGCCGCGGGGTGTCACACCTTGTGGTGGCGGCAGGTCACCGTCGGGTTGAACGGCTCGAGGTTGCCGTTGGGATTGTCGCGAAACCACAGGTGCTGATCGTAGTGGGGCTCGAAGTGGTGGGCCTCCTCGGTGGGGGTGGTCGGGTCATCGACCATGTACTCCCAGTTGCGCCCGGCCAGGACCGGCGGCGCGCCGTGGCCCGCGCTCTCCCAGGCCTTGCGGAACACCAGATTCTCGACCCCGACCAGCACCAGGGAACCGTCTTCCTGGGGTTCGTAGAGCAGGATGGCCGGGTTCATGAAGTCGGTATGGGTGCCGGTGCCATCCACCCGCGGCGCGGTGACCGTGAAGCCGAGCAGGTCGGGGCGCAGGTAGTGGATGCCCATGGCCCCCAGCTCGGCGGGCGCGCCATGGGCCTCGGCCGTCACGCATTCACCGGACGGGTCCGGCACGTAGCCCGCTGCCAGGGCCGCGTTGACATCCTCGAAGCGCCGTGTGGCGGCGCGCACCGATTCGATCAACGCCGTCGCCTCCATGTTCTGGCCCGGAGGCGGGCTCGCCGTTACCAGTGGGGCCGCCGTCAGACCCGCCAGGATCACACCACCCCACATGACTGCACGCATGGGACTCTCCTCCCGGCATCGCCGGGCCGGCCGCATCGGGCAGGCGCCCGCCAGCGTTATCGCCGAGCCCGCTTGCGGCCCAGGGTGAGAGGGCCCGGCACGCGTCGACCAACCCAATCAGTATAGGAGAGCCGGGGCCTTCGGCGGTGCCGCGAAACGCGAAGCGGGCAGGCGAGTGCCGGTGGCGTCAGGCGCCGTCGTGCCATTCCTGGAGCAGCTGGCTCACCAGCTCGCCGGCGGGGAGTTCGCGTGCCAGTGGCGCGCCCTGTCCGGCCCAGTGCGCCGCGAAGTCATGATGGCCGTGGCCGGCCGCCGCCGCGTTGAGCCGCTTGGCCGCGTCGTACGCCACCGGATAGGCGGGGGGCGTTGCCTCGGGCGTGGCCTCGGCATGGCGAATCAGGCGGTTGAGGATGCCGCGCGCCGGACGCCCCGAAAGCGCCGTGGTCATGCGGGTCACCCCGGCACGTTCGCTTTTGAGGGTCGCGCGATAGCCCTCGTTGGCCGCCGATTCCGGGCACAGGATGAAGGCGGTTCCCAGCTGGGCGGCGCAGGCGCCCAGCGCCAGGGCCGAGCGGATGCCCTGGCCGTCCATGATGCCGCCGGCCGCGACGATCGGCAGGGCCAACTCCTTGACGAGCCAGCGAACGAGCACGGACGTGCTCAGCTGTTCATCGTCGGCTTGCGGGTCGAAGCAGCCGCGGTGCCCGCCTGCTTCATCGCCCTGGGCAACGATCGCGTCGACGCCCCGCGCCTGGCTATCTCGCGCCTCCTGCAGGCTGGTGGCCGTCGCCAACGTGTAGATGCCCGCCTCCCGTAACGCGCGTATCCGAGCCTCGGACGGCAAGCCGAAGTGAAAGCTGACCACGGCGGGGCGCGACTCGAGCAGCATCTCGAAGGTCGCATCGTCCTCCACGAAGCTGCGGTAGATCTCGTCGAGCTCGTCCGGCGGCTCGCGGTCACTTTCCCGGAACAGCGGGGCCAGGTGGGCGAGCCAGGCCGATTCCCGGGCCGCGTCGCGCAGTGCGGGCGCATGGCAGAAGACGTTGACGTTGAACGGGCGGGACGTCATCGCCCGGGTCTGTTCGATCATTGTTCGGGCCTGCTCGACGCCGCTGGCGCCGATACCCAGGGAGCCCAGGCCGCCGGCATTCGACACGGCCGCGGCCAGCGCCGGCGTGGCCACGCCGGCCATCGGCGCCTGGATGATGGGCTGAATGCCGAGCCGGTCGGTCAGGGGATTCGACGCTGTCATGGGAAAGGCCTCCACGAGTGCGGGAACGATGGCTTTCATTTATTCTCAAATTAAGAATAAAATAGATCAATGAATTTCAAAAGGCGAATGATGTGGATCTGGAAACCCTGAGAATCTTCGAGGCTGTCGCCGCCGAGTTGAGCGTGACCCGCGCCGCCGCGCGGCTCGGGCGGGCGCCTTCCAACGTCACGACGCGCATACAGCAGCTGGAGGCGGAGCTGGGCGCGGAGCTGTTCATTCGCCTCGGCAAGCGCATCACGCTCTCGACGGCGGGGCAGCGCTTCCTGACCTACGCACAGCGCCTGCTGGCGCTGGAGGACGAGGCCCGGCAGGCCGTGGGCGGCAGCGGTGGCGGCAGCCTGCGCATCGGCAGCATGGAAAGCACGGCGGCCAGCCGGCTGCCGGTGCCGCTGGCGGCCTTCAACCGCGCCCATCCGGCGACCCGGCTCGAGGTCAGCACCGGCCCCTCGGGGCCGCTGGTGGATGAGGTTCGCGACGGGCGGCTGGACTGCGCCTTCGTGGCCTTGCCCGCCGAGCTCGAGAACGAACCGGCCCTGGCCGAGATGGGGCTGCAAAGCGCGCCGGTCTGGGAGGAATCGCTGCTGCTGCTGCTGCCGCCCGCCGATGCCGAAGCCACCGTGCCGGCGGAGCTTGGCACCCGCACTCTGGCCGCCTTCCGGCCGGGCTGCACCTACCGCGCCATGGCGGAACAGCGACTCGGCATCGTCGCCGGAAGCGAATGGCGCATCCAGGAGCTGGGCTCCTACCACGCCATGGTGGCGGCCGTTTCGGCGGGCGCCTGCGTCACCCTGCTGCCCCGCAGCGTGCTGGACGTGAGCCGCGTGTCGGACGACCTGGCCACGCTGGAGATGGGCACCGTCAGCACGCGTCTGCTGTGGCGCTGCGGCTACGAGACGCCCGCGTTCCAGGCGTTCGCTCGACAGTTCCTGGGGGAGGCATGAACGACACGCCCGCGTGGCGCGCTCCTTGATTCTGCGATACCGGGCGATCAGTCGACCGTCCTTCGCTAACATGCCAGACTTCTATGCCTAACCCTTACCGGCGGAATGCCTCTGAATGAAGCTCAAGTGCCTGACACTGGAAAACTTTCGCGCCAAGCCCTCTCTGTCGATGACATTGGGGCCGCGCCTGACCCTGCTGATGGGCGCGAATGGCAGCGGCAAGACCACGCTGTTGGACGGTATCGCCATCGGGCTCGGTGAAATCCTCACCTATCTGCCTGGTGTGTCGGGCATGACCTTCAAGAAACGCGGTGACATCCATCAGCAGGATAACCACCTGGCTCCCTACACGCGGATTACCCTGCAAACCCCTCAGGGCCTGGGCTGGGATCGTCTGCAGCGACGCGACAACAGCAGGAAGACGGCCGGCGAGATTCCTCCGGGGCGAGGTGTGAAGGCGCTCAAGCAGCATCTCGACAGTGCCGTGATCGAGCCCTGGGCTGCCGGTGAATCCTTCGAGCTGCCGGTGTTTGCCTATTACGGCGTCAGCCGTGCCCTTCTGGACATTCCCCTGAGTCGCAAGGGGTTTCCCAAGTCACACGAACGCTTCGATGCCCTGGCCAATGCGCTGAACGCCGATACGCGTTTCAAGGCGGCCTTCGTCTGGTTCTACAACAAGGAGAACGAGGAGCATCGCCTGCAGAAGCAGCACAAGAGCTTCGATGTGACGTTGCCCGAGCTGGACGCCGTCCGCCGTGCCATCACGCGGTTATTCCCGGACCTCTCCGAGCCGCATATCGAGCTCAACCCGCTGCGTTTCGCGGTGAAGCAGGAAGGCGAGTGGTTGAATATCGCTCAGCTCAGCGATGGCTATCAGACCCTGCTGGGGCTGGTCATCGACCTCAGTTCTCGAATGGCCATGGCCAATCCGCAGCTGGACGATCCGCTGGCGGCCGAAGCGGTGGTGATGATCGACGAAGTCGATCTGCACCTGCATCCCGAGTGGCAGCGGCGAGTGCTGGGGGACCTGCTCGCCACCTTCCCCAATACCCAGTTCATCGTCACCACGCATAGCCCTTTTATCGTCGAGGCGCTCAACAATCACCTCAAGCGCAGTCAGATCGACGGCTTTGAGATCACCAGCGAGCCCATCCGGTCACTGTTGCCGCTAGCGCCGGAAGAAGTAGCCGCCTATCACGTGACGCCGAACGAGGCCCAGTCGCTGATGGCGGCCGACCTGGGGCTGCTCGATGACACGCTGCTCAGCCACTTCAATGCCATCAATCGTCTCTATGACGAGATGCGGGATATCGAGTGGGAGCATCGCGAGGCATGAATCTGGGCGAGTATCAGGGCTGCGTGTGTCGGAAGATGGGCAACACACAGGCGCAGTGCCTCGGGGAGTACACGCTCGGTGAACAGGGCAAGCTGGTTCGCCTGACCCCCAAGGCAGGGGAGCGGGCCGTCGCCGTGGTGCTGGATGGCTGCGTGTTGCGCGACAACCAACCGAAGTGCGATGGCCTCTTCCTCTGGCAGGGCAATCAACGTCATGCCGCCGTACTCGTCGAACTCAAGGGAGCCGGCGATATCCCACATGCCTTCGAGCAGCTGGCTTACGTGAAGCATCATCGGGCGGAATATCGGCAGCTGGTGGTTCGCCTGGAAGAGGGGGCCCGCGGGCGGGTAGCGGAAAAAGCCGTGGTGGTGACCAACGGCCTGCTATCCAAACCGGAGCAGGAGCGGCTGGAGAATCACCACGGCATCCGCGTGATGGCGGTCATACACTGTGAAGCCAGCTCGCCGATCCCGGAGATGCGGGACTATCTCTGATCGTCGAGCATCTCACCCAGCCGATCCACAGCCGTGGCCAGCTTCTCGTCGATGACGTGGAGATACGCCGTCCAGTCGTCGATATGGTTCAGCTCCGCCTTGCCGTCGGAGATGCCGCGCAGCACCACCAGCGGCACGTCGAAGCGGGTGCAGGCACGCAGGCAGGCGTAGCTTTCCATGTCCACCATGTCGGCGGCGATGGCGGCATAGGCCGCGCCCGAGACGATATCGGCGCCGGTCGAGAGCGTGGCCTCGGGAATCCCGGGAATACGCAGCGGCAGGGGCAGGGTGGCCGGCAGGTCGAGGAAGGGCGTGACGCCCTTCTCGAAGCCGAGCGGCGAGGCGTCCATGTCGCGGTAGGCCACCGAGGTCGCCTGATAGACCTCGGTCTGCTCGAGATCCCGGCTGCCCGCCGAGCCCAGCGACACTACCAGGTCCGGCCGTTGCCCGCGCGCTGAAAGCTCCGCCAGCGCCGCGGTGAGTTCCACCGCCGCCTCGACCGGCCCCACGCCAATCATCACGGGCGTGAACCGCTCCCGCAGATGCGGGCCGTATTCGGCATCCGCCGCCATCACGAACAGCACGGAGCGGCGGCCCAAGTTCGTCAGCGGTGCCGGTGTGCGTGGTGTCTGGTGCATCCCGAGAGTCTCCCGCAGCTTATGAGCGCCACCATCATGGCGGGCGGGGGCGTTGGCGCCAAGCGTGGGATGGCTCGGCGAATGCTGAACGGACCAGACCCGCAAGACCGATCTGGATCAAAAGCCGAAGTGAAATTGTCTCCAGGCGGTGACATTATGTATCCCTAATTCTAGGCTGAGGAACCAGCCGACCAGCAAGGGACTGACGATGGCCGATCACACCGCCGAACCCCGCATTACCCTGCATCCGCATACCCGCCGGGTTCGCATTTTCGATGGCGACATGCTGATTGCCGATACCTGCCGGGCCATCGAACTGCGCGAGCGTGGTTATCCACCGAGACACTATCTGCTGCGTGCGGATGTGGCTATATCGAAGCTGTCGGTTTCCTCTACCGTTACCCACTGCCCGTTCAAGGGCGATACCACCTATTACTCGCTGCCTGATATCGCCGATGTAGCCTGGAGCTATGAACGGTCAATCGATGAGATGCAGGCGATTGCCGGGCGGTTGGCTTTCGATGCGGAAAAGGTGACGGAGCTTGTGGAGTGATGTCCGCTATCGACCCAAAGCGGACCTCCCGGCAAGCTAGGCATGCACGTTCAGCCGCGTTATGCAGCCGGCACGATGATCGATGTTTTGATTGCGCACCTCTGTAAACCGTGGCTACCCCATAGCTTTGAGGAGTGATTTGACCAGCATGAAACCACGTTGGAAGCAGCGTGCATACGCCCGGTGCATTTTGAATACAGTATGTTCGCGGGCTGGATGTCAGCTAGGCGACGAACCGTATCAAACGCCGCTTGAATGCTGCACTGCCAGCTGGCATTGCCTCACGGTGGGCACCGGGACTGTATTTTGATGATGCCGGTATCAAGCATGCCCGTGCACGAAGAGGCGGTGGCTATGGGCTGAATATTACAGCTAGAAAATCGTCTTTAAAGAGTGATAGCGCACGTGTGCTACCTGGCTAATTAATAGGTATTTACTAAAAGAAGCGCCACGGTTTTCATACTCACGAGGAAAGGATGCTCATACATGGTAAATCCGGTGGAAGGTGAGTCGGCTAAAACGTGGATCAGGGCTTATCTGGCCAGAAGAGGTCGAACTTCTCCTAATGGTCAGCCGCTATATCGTTATGCCACCAGGGAAAGCGAGCGGGAGTTTCTGGCAGCCCTGCTAACCATGAATGCTGAGGAACGCTTGAGCCCAACGTATGGCATCTATTGGGCTGCGGGGTTTTGCCTGTTTGTGGCGGATACCTATCGGCGTGAGTATGACGCTCACTGGTCCTGGCAAGCCTTCGATAAACAGCTGGATATTGAGTTGCAGCCTAACGATCGGGCAGAGCTGGTCAAGTTGGGTTTGAGTTTCTGGGAGCGCCCCTTGCGTTATCGCGATCAGCGCGCTGACTATCTGGGGTCTCTGTTTGCGGAAGGTGGTTTACCATGGAGGCTGCTGCAGAGTGAGCAACATGGTTTTGGTCGTGCTATCAAGGCGGGTCTCAGTCATAAAAATGCGGGCCAGGAAGCTGTTTCTGTTATTCGTCAGTTTAGGCGGTATTTCCCGAAGTCTTTCCAAAACGATGATACCTATCACCTGCTTGCCAGTATTGTTGAAACTTTGAAAAAATTGGCTAGTGAGTATGAGCTTGATCAGCAAAATGATCCGGCGGCCTTCCTAAATCAACATGCATCTTATTGGCGTGAACAGTTTCCCCTGCCACTTGAGCAAGATAATGGCGTGGCCCTTGTCAATGAGTGGTTGGTGGATGCCAGTGTGCAGCTTGAAAGGCGCAAGCATGCTCGTGATATGGCGCGTGCTTTTACCTGTGAGCATTGGCTGAGAGGTACCCTGGATACACCACAGCTGGAAGCTAACGTATGGCTAGGCACTTCCCTTCAGATAAACCTGGAGGGGCATTCCATTACCAACAGCCGGGTTGAGCTGGCGCTTTATGAGGGCGAACGCTTGGCGCTCAAGCTGGGGGTTGATTACGGGCGAGTGGAAGGCGAGCTGATGACGGTCAGGCTTCCTGCTGAAACAGCCCGTGTCCCCCGTCAACAGCCGGAGAGGCCGCTCTTGCTGGTGGCGTCCTGTGCGGGGGAGCGCCTGGATACCCGAGTGATTCAGTCGAGCGAGATTGATTGGCAGTATCTGCCAACGGTCTTTGTGGAAGATGACGATGTCACCCGGCTGGCTGGCATTGCCTCGGTACAGTATCAGGCCGCTGACGCTCTGTTGCGTGTACCGCCAGGTATGCAGGCCCCGTATGCAGAAGCACTGCAAACGGATGACCAAGGTGGGCATTGGTATCGCATCTATGAAGGTTGCGTACTGGCAGAAGGAGAGGCTCGCTATGTGATTGAACCCGGGCTGAAGTGGACCCCATTCACTGGACCACCTGACAGGCGAGCTAAGCTCTGACCGGGTTGTCATCAGGCGTCAGGCCGCCTGGATCAGTGGTTGATCGAA
>NZ_JBSREH010000048.1:0-35125 GCF_055145905.1 Modicisalibacter sp.
AAGCTGGCACGCATCGCCTTTTCACTGATGAAGCATGAGACGGGATATCGCCCTCCAAGCCCCATCAAGGCTTGACGGGCAACATAGAATCTCCCACACAAATCCCGGTTCTCCGCTGCAGGCGTCCCCATCCTGAGGGAGAGAGTTATTCCCGATAGCGGTGCCCCTGGAGCATCCCTTGTGGGAGGGGGTTCATCCCCGACAGCGCAGCCCGGTGGCCGATTCATCGCGACTGAAGTCGCCCCCAAGCGGCGAACAAGCGCCGTTTTCCGTACCTGATCGAGGCGCCGCATCGCGGCGCCTCGTTCTATTTTGGGAACCCTCTCATGCTCGCGTGTCACGATCTGTTATGCTTGGCGCCCTCGCCAAGCGACACCGGACGTCCGAGCGATCTTCACCCCTGTCACCCAACGATCGAGTGAGTGCACGCATGGCCAGCCGTCCAGAAGCCACCGACCTGCAGCGCGCCCTGAAGGCCTGTCGGGGCTCGTTTGTCACGGTGGGGTTCTTCAGCATGTTCATCAATCTTCTGATGCTGGTCCCCCCGCTCTACATGTTGCAGGTCTACGACCGCGTCATCGCCTCGCGCAGCGAGGACACCCTGTTCATGCTGACCCTGGTGGTGGTCTTCCTGTTCGCCGTCATGGGCCTGCTGGAGCTGGTTCGCTCGCGGATCCTGATCCGCGTCGGCAACCGGCTCGATACCCTGGTCAACGAGCGCCTCTACAGCGCCATGTTCCGGCGCAGCGTGCTCACCCAGGGCCAGCAGACCGCCCAGCCGCTCAGCGACCTGACCAACCTGCGCCAGTTCCTCACCGGCAACGGCCTGTTCGCCTTCTTCGATGCCCCCTGGGTGCCCATCTACCTGGCCGTGCTCTACCTGTTCCACCCCTGGCTGGGGGCCTTCGCCACCGTGGCCGGCATCATCCTGCTGACGCTGGCCATCGCCAACGAGAAGGCCACCAAGTCGATTCTGGCCGACGCCAACAGCGACCACATCAAGGCCCAGAACCTGGCCAACTCCAACCTGCGCAACTCGGAAGTCCTGCACGCCATGGGCATGCTGCCCGGCATCATGGGCCGCTGGGCGGCGAAGCACCACGAGTTCCTGGCCAAGCAGTCGCGGGCCAGCGACCGGGCCGGCGCCCTGACCAACGCCTCCAAGGTGCTGCGCATGCTGTTCCAGTCGATGATCCTGGGGCTGGGCGCGCTGCTGGTGCTCAAGGGCGAGATGTCGCCCGGGATGATGATCGCCGGCTCGATCCTCATGGGCCGGGCGCTGGCGCCGATCGATCAGATGATCGGCAGCTGGAAGGGCTTCGTCAGCTCGCGGGGCGCCTACCAGCGGCTCAACGAGCTGCTCACCCAGATTCCCGACGAGAACCGTCGCATGTCGCTGCCCGCGCCTGAAGGCAACGTCGCCATCGAGACCGTCGCCGCGGCGCCGCCCGGGGTGCGCATGGCGACCATCCGTGGCATCAACTTCACGGTGGACAGCGGCGAGCACATCGGCATCATTGGCCCCAGCGCCGCCGGCAAGTCGACCCTGGCCCGCGTGCTGCTGGGCATCTGGCCGCCGCAGGTCGGCAGCGTGCGCCTCGACGGCGCCGACATCACCCAGTGGAACCGCGACGAGCTCGGCCCGCACATCGGCTATCTGCCCCAGGACATCGAGCTGTTCGACGGCACCATCAGCGAGAACATCGCCCGCTTCGGCGAGGTCGACGCCGAGAAGGTGGTCGCCGCCGCCCGCAAGGCCGGGGTCCACGAGATGATCCTGCAGCTGCCCAACGGCTACGACACCGCCATCGGCGCCGCCAGCGGCGCGCTCTCCGGCGGCCAGCGCCAGCGCGTCGGCCTGGCCCGCGCCCTCTACGGCGACCCGGTGCTGGTGGTGCTCGACGAGCCCAACTCCAACCTCGACGACAGCGGCGAGCGCGCGCTGGGCGATGCCATCGCCCAGCTCAAGGCCGAGGGCGTCACCCTGTTCGTGATCAGCCACCGCCAGAGCGTACTCAAGCACGTCGACAAGCTGCTGGTGCTCAAGGAGGGCCAGGTCAGCATGTTCGGCCCCCGCGACCAAGTGCTGGCGCAGTTCGCCAAGCCCGGCAAGGCCCGGGTCGCCAACACCAGAAGCAACAGCCGGCTGTCCGCCGTGCAGGGCGGACAGGGGCAGGGCAACGACGCGCAATCCCGGGAGCAGGACTGATCATGGCAGGCGACATTTCACGCAGCATCGACATCACGCCGTCCCGGCAGTCGCAGACCTACCCGGGCGGCACCGCCGCCCCGGCCGCCAGGCTGCCCACCAGCGACCGTTTCTACAAGCGGCTGGGGCTGATCATCCTGCTGGTCGCCTTCGGCGGCTTCGGCGGCTGGGCGGCCACCGCCGACCTGGCCGTCTCCGTGGTGGCGCCCGGCTCGGTGTCGGTCGAGTCCTTCAAGAAGACTGTCCAGCACCTGGAGGGCGGCATCGTCCAGCAGATCCCGGTGCAGGACGGCGATCACGTCGAGGCCGGCGATACCCTGCTGGTGCTCGACAAGACCCAGGCGCGCTCGCAGCTCGAGATCGCCCGCTCGCAGTACCTGATCAACCGCGCCGCCGAGGTGCGGCTGCTGGCCGAGCAGAAGGGCGCCGACAGCCTGAGCTTCCCCGACGAGCTGCTCGCCAGCGACGCCCCAAGGGTCAAGGAAGTGCTCGCCGTGCAGCGGGCGCTGTTCCAGGCGCGCCGCGAGTCGCTCGACGGCACCCTCGCCGCGCTCGACGAACAGAGCCAGCAGATGCGCGAGCAGATCGACGGCCTGCAGAACCTGATCGGCGTCAACCGCTCGCGCATCACGTCGCTGAAGGGCGAGGCCGACGACTACCGCTCGCTGTTCAAGGAAGGGCTGGGCGACAACCAGCGCCTGCGCGAGCTGGAGCGCCAGGTGCTGCAGTTCCAGGGCGAGAACGCCCAGCATCATGCGCAGATCGCCAAGCTCAAGTCGCAGATCAGCGAGAACAAGGTGCAGAAGCAGGTCAAGCAGCAGGAGTTCCAGAAGGAGGTCGGCGAGCAGCTGCGTCAGGCCCAGGCCAACATCGCCGATGCCGAGGAACGCATCACCGCGCTCGCCGACCAGGTCAAGCGCACCACCGTCACCGCGCCGGTCACCGGCACCGTGGTGGGCATGAAGGTGCACACCGTGGGCGCGGTCATCAAGCCGGGCGAGCCGATCATGAACATCGTGCCCGCCGGTGACGACTTCGTCGTCGAGGCGCGCATTCCCAGCAAGGACATCGACAACATCTACCCCGGGCAGTACGCCGAGATCCGCTTCAGCGCCTTCAACCAGCGCCTGACCAACGTCATCAAGGGAGAGGTCGTCAACGTCAGCGCCGACACCTTCCAGGACGAGGCCACCGGCGCCAGCTACTACAAGGCGCGGGTCAAGGTCACCCCCGAGGGCAAGCGCGAGATGACCGAGAACATGCAGCTGCTCGCCGGCATGCCCGCCGAGGTCATGATTCGCACCGGCGAACGCACCTTCGCCAGCTACGTGGTCAAGCCGATCACCGACATGCTGGCCCGCGCCATGCAGGAGGAGTGACGATGGCCACGCGCAAGACGACAGGCACGCTGCTGCTGGCCCTGCCGCTGTGCGGACAGCTGGCCTGGGTCCAGGCGGCGAGCGCCGACTGGACCGACCGGCTGCCGGCGCTGGACGGCGCCGCGAACGCCACGCCGGCCGCAAGCGGTGCGGACGCCGTCCCCGCCGACTCGATGCTGGATAATCCCGCTTCGCCGGCCGCGGCTTCCGGTGTCGCGGCACCCGGCACAGCCACTTCTGCAGCCGAGCCCCTGCCGTCGCTGCCGGCGCTGTTCAAGGCCGCGCTGGACAACGACGCCAAGCTCGCCAGCCAGCGCTACGAGGCCGAGGCCAGCCAGCAGAACGTGCCGATGGCCGAGGCCGGGCTCAAGCCGCAGGTCAAGGCCAGCGCCGGTTACATCTACCAGCAGTCGGACAACTACTACACCAACAACCCGGCCTACAACCCCGACAACGAGCGTAGCCGCGTCGGCAGCGACTACGAGGCCCGCTACCAGGGCACCACCCGCGACAAGACCTGGCGGCTGCAGCTTTCCCAGCCACTGTTCAGTCTCGAGCGCTGGCGCAAGGTCGGCAAGGCCGAGGCGCAGAGCGCCGCCGCCGAGCTCAAGGTCGCCGTGGGCGAGCGCGACCTGGCGCTGAACGTCGCCAAGTCGTATCTGGATGCCTTCCTCGCCTCGCGCAAGCTGGGGCTGCTGGACGCCAAGCGGAAGTCGCTCGAGCTGCAGGTCAAGCAGGCCCAGCGCGCCTACGACCTGGGGGTGGGGGACCGCATCAACCTGCTCGAGGCCCGCTCGCGGCTCGACCAGGCGGTGTCCGACACGCTGCAGGCCGAAAACGAGCTCGACAACGCCCTGAGCGCCCTGGAGCGCCTGACCGGCCGGCTGCCGCGCTTCGACGGCTCGGCCCTGGGCGATCTCGCCACGGTCGACCTGCCCAGCGACTGGGGAACGGCGGACGACTGGCTTTCGCGCACCGCGGACAACGTCGAGGTCAAGCTGGGCAAGCAGCAGCAGAAGGTCGCCGAGGCCGAGACCGGCGTGCGCGCCGCCGGGCACTACCCCGAGCTCAACCTCAACCTCTCCTACTCGGACCGTTCCTCCAACGACCCCTTCCGCGAGAGCCGCGACGCCTCGGCCAGCGTGCAGCTCGACGTGCCGATCTACCAGGGCGGCTACACCTCCGCCAGCGTGCGCCAGGGCGAGCTGTCCGCCCGGGCCAGCCACGCCTCCTACACCAACGCCCTGAAGCTGGCGCGCCAGGAGGTTCGCACCCGGCTGCGCAGCCTCGACGGCGACGTGCGTCAGGTCAAGGCGCTGCAGCGCTCCATCGAGTCCAGCCGGCTGTTCCTGCAGGCGGCCGAGAAGGGCCAGCAGCTCGGCCTGCGCGATCTGGTCGACGTGCTCGACGCCCGCGCCAAGCTCTACGACCAGCGCATCCAGCTCGTCGAGACCATTCGCCAGTACCTGCTCGACCAGCTCAACCTGCAGGCGGCGGTCGGGGCGCTGGACACGCGCGATCTGGTCGATACCATGACGCTATTGCAACGAGTGAGCGGATGACTCTTGAATGGCGCCAAGGAATGGTAGCGACTTTCTTCGCATGGCGATGTGCGGCTTCGACGCCGCCGTCGCCATGGCCGCCGGCTCCTTCTATTTCTGGTGCCTGCCGAACCTGGCCTTTGCCTATGGCATCGAATACCCGCTGCTGATCGTGGCGGGCGGCCTGCTGCTGCCCGCGGTGGGGGAAATGTTCGGCCTCTACGAGCCCTGGCGCGGGCGCAGCGTGTTCAGCATGTTCGGCGCCTACGTGGCCAGCTGGGCCGTCACGGTGCTGCTGATCAGTGCCTTCCTGGTGGTCACCCAGAGCGGCTACATCTACTCGCGGTTGTGGATGGGTGCTTCCGCACTGAGCGTGCTGGCCATCGGCCTGCTGGCCCGGGGTGTGCTCTACGGCTACCTGCGGCGGCTGCGCGCCGCCGGGCGCAACCTCAAGGCGGTGCTGTTCATCGGCCGGCCCGAGAACGTCGAGCAGGTGCGCAGCCGGCTCGCCGGCATGCCCTACGCCGGGTATCGCATCGAACGGGTCATCGCCGACGACGATGAAGACCGGGTGCTCGCCGAGGTCTGTCGCATGACCGGCGAGGCCGCCTTCCAGCGCAACTTCGACGAAATCTGGCTCAGCTACCCGCTGAGTCACGGCAACACCGTCAAGACCCTGGCGGACCGCCTGATCGCCGTGCCGGTCGACGTGCGCTACTTTCCCGACCTCTCCGACGTGCGCCTGCTCAACCACCGCATGGCGCAGGTCGCCGACATGTTCTCCATCGACCTCAACTACAGCCCGCTCAACGGCCCCGCGCGTGTGCTCAAGTCGCTGGAGGACCGGGTGCTGGGCGGTCTGCTGTTCCTCGGCTTCCTGCCGGTGATGCTCGGCGTGGGGCTGGCGGTGTGGCTGACCATGGGCCGCCCGGTGCTGTTCAAGCAGTACCGCCACGGGCTGGACGGCAAGCGCTTCAAGATCTACAAGTTCCGTACCATGCGCCTGCACGACACCGGCGGACACACCGCCCAGGCGTGCGCCGGCGACGCGCGCATCACCCCCCTCGGGCACTGGCTGCGCCGCACCAGCCTCGACGAGCTGCCGCAGCTGTACAACGTGCTGCAGGGGCGCATGTCGCTGGTCGGCCCGCGCCCGCATGCCATGGACCACAACGTGCTCTACAAGGACCTGATCGGCGAGTACATGCAGCGCCACCGTGTCAAGCCGGGGATTACCGGCTGGGCGCAGGTCAACGGCTATCGGGGCGAGACGCGGGACATCGAGGCCATGGAAAAGCGCGTCGACTACGACCTCTACTACATCAACCACTGGTCGCTGGGGCTGGATTTCAAGATTCTGCTGCTGACCCTGACACGCGGTTTTCTCAACCGCCACCCCTAGTCGCCCGGCGCGGCCGCCAGTAGCCCCGGTGCATCGACAGCCGGCGTTTCAGCGGCAGGGGCAGGCGGCGTTCGCCGCGTCCCAGCCGGTAGCCCAGATACTTGAGCGCATTGCGGACCAGCGCACCGGGAATCGCCCACGGCGTCCGGCGTGCCAGATAGCGCAGCTCCGAGACCACGAAGCGCCGCCCCTCGCCTTCCGCGCGGCCGGTCATGACGAGAATCCAGGCTTCCCGCGAATGCATCACGCCGATGTCGAAGTAGCGGCGGAATTCCTGCCCCCAGGAATAGTTGTGCGAATGGTGCACGCAGGCCTCGGCGCAGTAGGCCAGCTGCCAGCCGGCCTTGAGCAGCCGTGCACCGGCGACCATGTCCTCGCCGAGAATCGTGTCGTGGGGAAAGCCGCCGGCCTCGAGCAGGGCGCGGCGCCGGTAGGCGGCGAAGGAGTTGGACAGAAACGCCGCCTTGATGCCGCGTTGTTTCATGTCCGCCGGGGTGACGCGGTGCGAGCGCGGCGGGTAGTTGAACAGCCGGGCATGGGCGGCGAGCGGCGTGGCGTCGACGTGGGGCAGCTGGCGGCCGTAGGCGGCGCCCACCGCCGGGTCGCGGAAGACCTCGACCAGCCGGTCGATGGCGTCCGGCGTGGCGGGCAGAGCATCCTGGGTCAGGAAGACCACGATCTCGCAGTCGTGAAGCGTTCGCAGGGCCCAGTCCCGGGTCGCGCCGTGATCGAAGTGCCGGCGCTCGATGACTCGGACCTGGCAGCCGGCCTGCTCAGCCAGTCTTGCTGTATCGTCATCGGAAGAAGAATCGATGACCAGCGTTGGCAGTCTTTCGATGGTGCCCTTGGCCTGCGACAACCACTGGTTCCATGAGTCGCCAGCATTGAGGGTAGGTACGCAGATGGCCGCGTCCGTCGTTGGCTCAATCACGATGGCGCGCTTCCGACTGTCTTGAATGCTGTCATTGGTCCTGCATACTCTTGTCGGCCTTGCTGAAAGGCCCCCTATGATACCGATACTCTCGTGAGAAACCATGGACGCCGTTTCTAACTCCGCCACGCACTTGCCCTCCAGCTGCAATGACCACGTCGCGATTCTCATGGCGACATATCAGGGCGAGCAGTATCTGGCCGAACAGCTCGAATCGCTGGCGGCACAGACGCACGACAACTGGACGCTGTGGGTATCGGATGATGGTTCCACGGATGCCACCCGTGCGATTCTCGACCGCTATCGTCGAGCCTGGGGCGACCATCGCCTGCAATGGCGAGACGGGCCTCGGCGGGGTTTTGCTGCCAACTTCATGTCGCTGGCTTGCGACACATCGATTCGTGCCGATTACTTCGCCTATGCCGATCAGGACGACATCTGGTTCTCCGACAAGCTTGCCCGCGCCGTTGCGGCCATGGCGGGCACGGCACCGGCACTATACTGCTCGCGTACCTTGCTGGTCGATGCCGATGGTCAGGTCATCGGCCTCTCGCCGGCTCTCAAGCGGCCAGCCTCCTTCGCCAACGCGCTGACGCAGAACATCGCCAGTGGCAACAGCATGGTCTTCGATAAGGTGGCCAGGTCCTTGCTGGTTGCGGCGGGCGAGAATGTCGATATCCCTCTGCACGACTGGTGGACCTACCTCCTGGTCAGCGGGTGCGGGGGAAGAGTGGAGTTCGATTCGCGACCGAGTGTCCGTTATCGGCAACATGCCGCCAACCTTATCGGCCAGCAGACTGGCTGGGGGAGCGTATGGCATCGAGGCCTGCGGCTCTGGCGAGGCAGCCACCGGGACCAGGTTCAGCGCAATCTCGACGCGCTGGCCCCCCTCACGGATTGCCTGTCTGCCGCTAATCGCCGGGCCTTCGACTACTATCGGGCCAGCAAGGACCCGTCACTTCGCAAAAGGCTTCACGGCCTGCGCCGCTCAGGGGTCTATCGACAGTCCCGGCTGGGGAGCCTGGGTATGCTGTTGGCGACAATTCTCAATAAAACCTGACTCCTGTAATATGCGCTCGCTGACCCTGGAACCCCTGTCTGGCGGCTGTCGACCAGGATGGCGCGCCACTCGATGCGTTGAGAATGAGGACCGATGAACCCACACGCCTTTCAACCGATATCGCCGACCGCCATGGTGATGCAGCTATGGCACTATCGCGACCTGGTCGCGCGCATGGTTCGTCGCGACGTGGTCGGCCGTTACAAGGGGTCTGTCCTGGGGCTGGCCTGGTCCCTGTTCAACCCGATCATCATGCTGTGCGTTTACACTTTCGTGTTTACGGTGGTCTTCGAGGCGCGTTGGGGGGTCGGCTCGAACAGAGGACAGGCCAGTTTCGCGATCCACCTGTTCGCCGGGCTGATCGTCCACGGCCTTTTCGCCGAGGTTCTAAACCGGGCCCCGTCACTGATCATCAGCAACAACAATTACGTCAAGAAGGTCGTCTTCCCGCTGGAGGTGCTCCCTCTGGTGCCGCTTGGTTCGTCGCTGTTCCATGCGTTGGTGAGCCTGATGGTGCTGCTCGGCGCCGAACTGGTCATCCTGGGCGGAATTCCCGCCACAGCCTTGTTGCTGCCGCTGGTGCTGCTGCCGCTGATCGTCCTGACCCTGGGACTTGGCTGGCTGCTCTCTTCGCTGGGGGTCTTCCTGCGCGATATTGGCCAGACGATCACCCTGGTCACGACCATGCTGCTGTTTCTCTCCCCGATCTTCTATCCGTTGTCCGCGCTGCCCGAATCCTTCCGGCCCTTCATCATGGCCAACCCACTGACCTTCATCATCGAGCAGGTGCGCGGCGTTTTGATACTCGGTCACATGCCCGACTGGGCAGGGCTGCTGCAGTACTTGGTGCTGTCTTCGGCCGTTGCCTGGATCGGTTTCGCCTGGTTCCAGAAAACCCGCAAAGGATTTGCCGATGTCCTGTGACGTCTTGAACGAGGCAGAGGCACAGCCTCAGGCGGTGAGCGGCGAAACCACCTCGGAGCCGGTCATCAGCCTGAGTGGCATCGCCAAGTTCTATCAGATCTACGATGCGCCACGTGATCGCCTGAAACAGTTCATCGTGCCGCGTGTGGCGCGTTTCCTTGGGCGCGAGCCCCGTCACTATGGACGCGAGTTCCATGCCCTTGAAGATGTCTCCTTCACCATCTCCAGGGGCGAGACGGTAGGCATCATCGGGCGCAACGGCTCGGGCAAGTCGACCCTGCTGCAGATCATCTGCGGCACGCTTTCCCCGTCCCATGGCGATGTGCGGACGGAAGGGCGGATTGCTGCGCTACTGGAACTCGGGGCTGGCTTCGATCCCGAATTCACGGGCCGGGAAAATGTCTATCTCAATGCCTCGGTGCTCGGGCTCAGCAAGGCGGAGATCGACGCCCGGTTTGACGATATCGTCGCCTTCTCCGAGATCGGCGATTTCATCGATCAGCCTGTCAAGACCTACTCCAGCGGCATGTACGTGCGCCTGGCATTTGCCGTCATTGCGCACGTCGATGCCGATGTCCTGGTCATCGATGAGGCGCTCGCCGTGGGTGATGCCTTCTTTGTCCAGAAGTGCATGCGCTTTCTGCGTCGATTCATGGAAACCGGGACCGTACTCTTCGTCAGCCATGATACCGCGGCGGTGCTCAACCTCTGCGAGCGTGCCATCTGGCTCGATCAAGGACGGATTGCCGCCGAAGGGGCCCCCAAGGACGTCGCCGACGCCTACCTGAAGGACTACTTCGAGTCCAGCCAGGGGGCCAGTGCCAGCACCGCTGGCACCGAGCGAGACGAAGCACGCTACAAGGACCCGGTTCCCCGGGACATGCGCCAGGACATCATCAACGCCACGCCGTACCGCAACGACATCGAGCTGTTTGCCTTCAACCCCGATGCTGCCGATTTCGGCAAGGGCGGGGCGGTCATCGAGACCACGCGACTGGTCGACGATCAGGAGCGTCTGCTGACCTGGGTGGTTGGCGGCGAGGAGGTCACCCTGGTGATTCGCGCCCGGGTAACTGACGAAGGCCCGTTACTGCGTCCGATCATGGGGTTTTATGTCAAGGATCGGCTGGGGCAGACCCTGTTCGGTGACAATACCTACCTCACGCATCGCGGTCAGGCCTGCGAAGCCATGCCCGGCGAAGTCCTCGAAGCCCGTTTCACCTTCCGCATGCCGATATTGCCGCAAGGCGACTACAGCATCAGTACTGCCATCGCGGACGGCACCCAGAACGAGCACGTTCACCACCACTGGATTCACGATGCGCTGTTCTTCAAGTCCCATTCGAGCAGCGTCAGCCACGGTCTCGTCGGGCTCCCGATCCACGACATCCGCCTAAAGGTCGACAGCCACTCATGAGCGATAACACCACCGCATCACAACTGCCCCCGACGGGCGAGCGCTTCTTGCCCGAACTCGACGGCGACATCGTTGCCGAGCACCTTCATCGGTACCTCGTTGCGCGCCGTTACGTCGCCGGCAAGAACGTCCTCGATATTGCCAGTGGCGAAGGGTACGGCAGCCGGCTACTGGCCGAGGCCGCCGCGCGGGTGACGGGAGTGGACATCGCTCACGAGGCCGTTGCGCATGCCCGGGAGCGCTATGTCGCCGATAACCTGGAGTTCCGCCAGGGTGACTGCACGGCCATCCCGCTCCCCGATGCCAGTGTCGACGTGGTGGTCAGCTTCGAGACCATCGAGCATCACGACAAGCACGCGGAAATGATCGCCGAGATCAAGCGCGTGCTGCGCCCGGATGGTCTGCTGATCATCTCCAGTCCCGACAAGCGCGAATACAGTGACGTCCCGGGCTATGCCAACCCCTATCACGTCAAGGAGCTCTACCGCGACGAATTCGAAGCACTGCTCGACGGCGCCTTTCGGCATCGCCGGCTGCTCGGCCAGCGTGTCATCTATGGCTCGGCCATTCTCGATGCCGATGACGCGCCGCTGACCACCTATACGGCCCACGAGCCCGAAGGCCGGCCCGGCCTGGAAGATCCCGTCTACCTCATCGCGCTCGCCAGCGATGCCGAGCTGCCCGAAACCGGCAGCAGTTTCTTCCGTCACGATATCGCTCACAGCGATGTGGTACGCGAGCGTGAGATCATCATTCAGGCCAGAGAGCTCGAACTCGACGAGCGCGGTGTTGCCGTCGCCGAGCGCGACGCGCGCCTCGCCGCGGTGACGTCAGAGCGAGATACCCTGCAGGCCGAGTGTGAAGCACTGAGCGCCGAGCGAGAGGAAGCTCGGCGCTGGCTCCACGAGCAGGCAACGCTACAGTCGCGGGTTCATAACCCGACCTGGCTCGCCAAGCGGCTGGTCAAGCGCCTTTTGCAGTGGCCCAGCGAACAGCGGCGCAGCCGCCACGAACGCTATCAAATTGCCAACTCCGGACTTTTCGACCCAGCTTGGTACCTGGCACACAATTCCGACGTCCAGGTACTGGGGCTCGATCCACTCAAGCACTACCACCGCTACGGGGGCTTCGAGGGGCGTGCCGCCTCGCCGCATTTCGACAGCCTGGAGCATTTGCGTCAGCATCCCGAGCTGCTGCAACGCCATGTCCACCCCCTGTTGCATCATCTTCATCTGCGCCAAGGTGACGGCCAGGGGCAGGGGCGCGCGCAGGCCGAAAGCGGGGAATTGTTCGACCAGCTATTCAGTGATGCCAAGGGGCATGGCGAGGAGTACGTCGCGCTTTCCGAACGGCCGCTCGACGAGGCGACACGCATTCGCACCATCGCCTTCTACCTGCCGCAGTTTCACCCCATCCCCGAGAATGATCGCTGGTGGGGCAAGGGGTTCACCGAGTGGACCAACGTCGCCAAGGCGGTGCCCCAGTTCGCCGGCCACTATCAGCCACGCCAGCCCGGCGAGCTCGGCTTCTATGACCTGCGCCTGCCTGCGGTTCAGGAACGTCAGGTCGAACTCGCCCGTCAGCATGGGGTGAGCGGTTTCTGCTTTCACTATTACTGGTTCAGCGGCCGGCGCCGGTTGCTCGACACACCCATCGACCAGTACGTCGCCAACCCCAATATCGATTTTCCCTTCTGCATCTGCTGGGCCAATGAAAACTGGACCCGGCGCTGGGACGGCAAGGAAAGCGATATCCTCATGGAACAGCGTCACGAGCCGCAGGATGATCGCGAGTTCATCGAGGATGTCGCACCACTGCTCGAAGACCCCCGCTACCTGCGTGTCGACGGCAAGCCGCTGCTGATCGTCTACCGCGTCGATATTCTCCCCGACGCACGCAAGACCGCCGAGACCTGGCGCGACTACTGCCGCGAGCGCGGTATCGGCGAACTTCACCTGGTCGTGGCGCAGAGTTTCGGTATCGGCGATCCGCGCCCTTACGGCTTCGATGCCGCGGTGGAGTTTCCGCCGCACGACACCTACGCCCGGCGGATGGACGACGAAGTCCGCTTCCTCAACCCCGGCTTCACCGGCCACGTCTACGATTACGCTGACCTGGTCGCCAGCCAGCTGGCCAAGCCCACCCCCGACTATGTGCGTTACCGCACGGTCTTTCCCGCCTGGGACAACGAAGCCCGCAAGCCGGGGCGTGGCCATATATTTGCCGGTTCCAGTCCCGCCCGCTACCAGCAATGGCTGGCCGGTGCCTGCCGCGAGGCCGACCGCCTGCCCGGTGACGACAAGCTGGTCTTCGTCAACGCCTGGAACGAATGGGCCGAAGGTGCCTACCTCGAGCCGGACCGCCGCTATGGCTATGCCTATCTCGAGGCGACCAAGCAGGTCATGGCCCAGTACCCCGCCGCGCAACACACCGCGGCGCGCGAGACCCCCGAGGCGCTGCGCAGTCTGACCGCCCATCACGACACGGCCGTGATTCTGCATCTCTATCACACCGAACTGTGGGACGAGATTGCCGACTACCTGGACAGCCTCGAGGGGCAGTACGACCTCTACGTCTCGGTGCCCGAACAGGCCGATGCCGAGGTCGAACGGACCATTCGCCGGCGTGTGCCCGGTGCCGTCGTGGTGCCGCTGGCCAATCGCGGCCGCGACATCGCCCCGTTCCTGACCGTGTTGCGTGCCATTCGTGGGCTGGGTTACGGCCAGGTTTGCAAGATACACGCCAAGCGTTCGCTGCACCGGGGCGACGGCGATGTCTGGCGCCGCGAATTTCTCGGCCAGCTGCTCGGTTCGCGGCAACGGGTGACACGGATCATCGAGGCCTTTCGCCAGCACCCCGAGATCGGCCTGGTCGGGCCTGCCGGCCACTGGCTCGCCTACGGGCGCTACTGGGGGCATCCCGAGAGCCCGGCGCGCACCCGCGGCCTGCTCGATCACCTCGGTATCAGCATGACGCTCGACGAGCTGCACTTCTTCGCCGGCTCGATGTTCTGGTGTCGCCCGGAAGCCATGGATCGGCTGCTCGATCACATTGGACTCGATGACTTCGAGATCGAACTGGGGCAGACCGATGGCACGCTGGCCCACGCCCTGGAGCGGCTCTTTGCCGCCGCCTGCCAGGCAGCCGGGTTGCGCGTCACTGATACCGATGCCCCGGAGGCCACACATGCGCCGGCTCCTGCCGAGAACTACCCGTTTGCCTTGCCCAGCCCGCCCCTGGCGCAGGGCCATGCCCCCGAGCCCGCTCCCGCCATGCCGCCGCTCAAGCGCCGTGCTCGGCAGGTCGCGCAGCGGGCCTGGCGATCCGCCAGGCGCCGGCTCGGCTGAGTGAGCGCAAGGTGTGCAACGGGCCGGCTCATGCCGGCCCGTTGCGTTTTCATTGCCTCTGCTAACCCGGTAGCCAGCGAATCCACGCACGCTCAACGGCAAGAAAGAGATGTATTTGTGATTTTTATAATCATATTTTCATTTTTGGTCGAAGGCTAGGGAGGCGATCCGAAAAGCTTCAAATAGCATTCACAAACAGGGCCTTTTCTCCACTTTAAAGCGGACGAAAGGCATGGTTTTTGTCTTTCCGGGTAAGTGAGCACTCAATCATTTTGCTGCCGATATATGCGACCAATGTCGAAAGAGCCTAGAGGCAAAAATATTGTTGTTAGTAATCACTTCGCCTAAATCCCTTGTTTTTTAAGGATGAGCTGAAGCCATTTTCAATGCCTTGAATAAGCCCTTTCAGGATGGCTTTTCTACCGCTTGCAAAGCCCATATCAACTCTCTAGCATCCCTCCAAGGTGTGGTGGAGCCAGTACTCAAAGTATGACTGACTCAACCTCAGGCGACGGTATTCCAACGGTTGTCTCACCTGCAGGGAACAGGCCCATGGTCGTCAGCCTTCGTGTGATGGCGGCAACAGGCTTCCCGAGTGATCAGCGCTGATCGCAGGGGTTGATCTTGCGTTAGTCGTTGAACGTTGATTGCACACAGTTTTCGGCAACGCGAGATTCAAGCCTCTTTGGAACCAAAAGCGGTTTATGCCGCAATGACATATGCATGTGTTAAGGAGAGTTTCCACATGGCACTTCAAGGGTTCGATAAAGACTATTATCTGAACGCCAAGCTGGAGCAGCTTCAGAACGATCCGGCAACGTCCGCTACCTGGGCCGGCAAGACTGCCGACTTTCTGGAAAGCAAGCTTCTCAACGGGTTCGGTCTGACCGCCGAGCAGCACTACGAGCAGTACGGTTACCAGGAAGGTCTGGCCCCCAACGCCTACTTCGACCCGCAGGAGTACATCCAGGCCAAGGCCGTGGCCATGGTCAACGACCCGGCCAGTAGCTACACCAGCGTGGACGCGGCCGCTCAGGCCTTCGTCGACATCTGGGGCGGCAACGTCTACCAGCACTACCTGCAGTACGGCGCCAGCGAGGGCATCAATCCCTCTAACTCGTTCGACGCGTCTGCCTATCTGGAAGAAAAACTGGCTGCCCTGCAGGCCGCCGGTGAGACCCAGTACCAGACTGCGGACGACGTCAAGGCAGCCCTTGCTGCTGCCGGCCTGACGCCGCTGGATCACTTCCTTGAGTACGGTCAGCAGGAAGGTCTGAGCGCGCCGGCGGTTCCCGCTGACGAGCAGGTCACTGTTGACAATTCTGTGGCGGGCGAGACCTTCACGCTCACTGCAGGTGCCGATACTCCTGCTACTACAAGCGGCGACGATACCATCAATGCCCTGACCATCGATGCACAGGGTACCGCTGCCGAAACTTTCTCTTCTTTCGATACCATCAATGGTGGTGCCGGCACCGATACCCTGAATATCTACACCACTGCTACCCTTAACGAAGTGGTTCCGACTTCTGCGACTGTTAAAAACGTGGAAATCGTTAACCTTTACAACTCTAGCACCACTGCTGATGAGCAGTTTGGTACTACTAGTGCAATTGATGCTTCGAAATTCGTAGGTGCTCAGCAGATTTGGCAGATTGGTGCAGCCAACAATAACGGCATCACTAATGTGGCCTCTACTACCACTGCCGGTTTCCGTAATCTGACGGCTGATAATGCTGTTGGTACTTCTGTTGCTGCGGCAACAGGTGCGACCTCCGTGAGCATTGCTCTGGATGCGGTCAAAGGCAATGCTATTACAAACGATGTCGTTCTAGGCGCTTCTGGCGATGCCCTTTCAAGCGTAAACGTTTCTGGCAATATCGCCCAGCAAACTGTTAACACGACAGCAGCTTCTCTGGCTCTGAGTGTTACTGCCGGTAAAGATGTTGAGACCTTGTCTGTCAACACTGGCGTCAAGACCACTCTGTCTGTTACTGAAGGTGCTGCAAGCACAAAAGAGATCAGTACAGTTGATGCGTCTGCGAGCACGGGTGACCTTACGTACACAGGCACCGTAACTAGTGGTACTGTCGCTCCTGCTACCATCAAGACGGGCTCTGGCAACGATACAGCTACCATTGCTGTTGCCACCCTGAAAGATGATGCTGCAACAACTGCCACTGATGAAACACGCTCTGCCTTGCTGGAAACCGGCGCAGGTAATGATGGCATCAACATCAATACTTCTGGCACCGGCACAACTACCGTAAATGCTGGTGAGGGTAACGATACAGTTACTTTGACTGCAGATGGCTCTGGTAAGCTGAGTGTAAATTTGGGTGCTGGCAATGATATCTTCAAAGGTGCTGGTACTGGTGCGGTGAACGGTACTGACACTATCGATGGTGGTGAGGGTACCGACACACTGACGTTGAACATGGTCGGTTCTGCTAACATCGGTGCATTTAGCAATTTCGAAACGTTTGACGTTGCTGGTCTCGGCAAGACCCTGGATGTTGATATCCTGTCTGCCAAGAATACAGTGACTGAGTTTGTCACCACTGGTGACGTAGCTAATGGCGCTACTCTGACTAACGTTGGTGCTAATGTTGGCTACCGTGTCATTGGCGACACTGACGTTGCAAACGCTCTGACTTTGACTCAGAAGGCTGCTGGTCCGCTGACAGTTACACTGGACATTGACGAGACTGGTACGACTGCGGCTACTACCGCTGCTACTGATCGCGATGCCAGCGTCGTGGCAACCAATGCTAACTCTATCAACGCTGTTTTCGATTCGGCGTTCGTTGGTAAGGCAACTGGTGCAGGCGATAACGCTACCGACCTCAACATCACTGGTTCCAATGCGACTAGTCTCGATGTGGTTTCTGGTGGCGAGAACGCATCCAATAATCTGGATTTCACCAGTGGTAATGATACGACAGCTAACAAGGGTGATCTGCTGACTTCTGTAACTATTACAGGGTCTCAGAACCTGAGCTTCACCATTACTGAGAATGATGCTAGCGAAGTAATGTCGGTCGACGCTTCTGCGCTGACTGGTGCTTTGACATTCAGTACCGCTGAACTGAAAGCAGAATCGGCTACTAACGCGTTTGACGGCGGTTCGGTAAAGCTGGGCTCCGGTGATGACCTCATTACAGTGACTCAGGGCGCGAAAATTTCCGGTATCGAAAAAGGTACTGCTGAAGACGCTGCTGCACAGTCAAACTTTGACATCATTACTACTGGTGGTACTGTTCAGCAGGCAGCTGATGTAGCTTCTACCGGCTCCTTCAGCATCAAAGATGGTCTGTTTACCTTCGAGGGCACCGGACCTAGTACTCTTGATGCAGCCATCGCTGCAGTTGATGCTCAGCTTGGTAGTGATGGTGCTGGTGCTGGTGCTGACGGCGACGCAGTAGCATTTGAATACCTTGGTAACTCGTACGCATACGTAGACGGAGGCGCTTCCGCTGACACCGTTATCCAGCTGACAGGCGTTACTGGTCTTTCCGGGTTGGACGAAGTTGGCACCGCTGATCAGCTGTACGTATTCTAAGCAAGCTTAAGAACTAATAGGGGCAAGCTTGGTCTAATAAACAAGCAGTCTGTCTCTTACACCGAAGCCCCTGCCTTTCAATAAGGCGGGGGCTTTTTATTGGATAATGTGATTACTATCGCCCTCGACAGGAGCCCGGCATGAGCGATTGGATCGCGGTGTCCCGCACCGAACATACCCAAGTATTTCTGTCCCCGCCAGGGCTATGCCTTCGCCGAAAAGGATCAGGTCGTACCGATCTTAATCGCGGAACTGACCAAGCTGTTGCCGCATTATGCGCTGGGCTTCATCCAGCAGGGCGAAGGCACTCATCAAAGTTATCAGCCCGTGGCCCTGACCGGCTTGGGCGGGGAGAGTAACCTGTACGTGCATGCCGATGGCCGCTGGCTGGCGAACTATGTCCCTTCGGTCCTGCGTGGCCACCCGTTCCGCATGGCCAAGGCCGACAACGACCAACAGGTCTTGGCCATCGAACAAGAAAGCCTGAGCGATGACTCGTCCGCTCAGCCGCTGTTCGATAACGACGGCAACCTGACCGACAAAGTGAAGCAGACGGTGGATTTCCTCACCCAATGCGACAACAACCGTCAGGCGACCGCCAAGGCCAGTCAGCTGTTGGGCGATACGGGGCTGATCGAGCAATGGCCGCTCAAGATCGAGCGCGGGGAAGGGCATGAGCCGTTGAACGTGCAGGGGTTGTATCGCATTAACGAGAAGGCGCTCAACGAACTCGCCGCCGACGCCTTCGCCGACTTGCGCAAGCACGGTGCCTTGCCGCTGGCCTATGCCCAGCTGTTCTCGATGAGCCAGCTTTCGCAGCTCACCGAGCGAGCGAAGTTTCATGCTCAGCAGCAGGCGGGCAAGGCGGCCGACGAGAATCTGGATGCGTTCTTCGACGGTGACGACGAAGAACTGACCTTCGATTTCGGGGAGTGATTACGACCTGGGCTACCCTTTTTGGGACGCTGTGGGCCTGCGTGCCGATCATTGAGCGTTACTGTCGCTCCCTGGGCGCCCCGTGTGGTGCTTTATGCCGCTACCTGCCTCGTTCCCTACTTACGGCATAAAGGCGGCCCACGGGCCGCTGTAGGCTGCTATCATGGCGCCATGACCGACTCCCTCGATGCCCAGGGCCTTGATGCGGCCCCGATCCCTCCCGAGACCCGCGAGGCACTGCTGGCCACGCTGGCGGGCTACGAGCACCTGCTGTTCGAATCGATGGGGCAGGCCGACTACGACGCGCTGCGGGCCCTGTACGCCGACTGGGTCGAACGGCTGGGTGATTCCCCGGAAGCCATCGCGATCTGTGATGCCCTGGACGACTTCATCGATGCCAATGTCGAGGAGGGCGATGCCGAACGGGCCTACTTCGACCTCGTGGCGACTGTGCAACAAGCGGGCGGCTGAGCGCCCGCATGTCAGCTTGATCTTGTCGGATCTCCCTCGGTCTAGCGAAAATCCTCATCAAAGGTAGATTTAGAACGGTAGCCTGTCTGGATCAGGTGTTTGCCTTTCTCTGGGTATTGTTCATCAAACAAGGGTAGCTCCTCCAGATAGTACACTTCCCCGTTCTTGAGCTCCGGCTCTTGAGGGCCAAAGACCGTATCCTTGAAAGTCAGTTGCTTGCTATGGGTTTTTTCTTGGAGATGCCCCAGGCGCTTCAAGAGGGTGAGTGCAGCTTTCATCTTGTCTTTTCTGCGCAGTTTGGGGTGGGTCTTTTGGGTGATGTCGGAAATCACAAACTGATAAACCCCGTGGGAGTAGTTCGATAGCTTTCGTATATCCTGGACCAAGCGATTGCCAAGGGTCACAATTTCAGGCTCGCCGGCTATGTAGTCTAGATAATGGCGGGAATAGTGGCGGCCCAGGCGATAAGCATAGGCCAGCGTTTTGGTTCCTATCTCGCCTTCATAGCCTTCGAAGGTATGCAGTACGCCCGCCATGCGTGAGATGTTGTCCATGAGCTTCGAGGCATGGCCCTCGGCATGGTAATAAATCTGGTCGGGACGTGTTTCTTGCTCGATGCGGCGATACATTTTTTTCCATAAAAGTTTAGCGCTTGCCGAGAAGGTCAGGGCTCGGCGCGGCTTTTTTTGGTCGAGATTTTCAATGGACTCTATTAAAAGCTCACGCAAGCGTTCCTGGAACGGCAGGATGTCGGCATCGGCAAGATCGTTGGGTAGTTCTGTGCGATGACCCACCTTGGGGGTTGGATAAACAAACAGAAACCGGGCCAAAAAACCGCTGCCATGCGCATCGTCGCCACGCTTTTCCAAGAATCGCTGAATGATTTCCGGCTGGATCATGAGCGAGGCTGTCAGGCGAGCATTGTTCAGGATAAAAGATTCACTGGTGCGCCTGTCGACGGAAATGGATGAGCCGCTCCACAACGCGTTGAACAGGTAAAGATCTTCAAATGCCTTGCCGGTGAAAAGGCTGCCCGCCTCGCTCGACAGTAGGCAGGCGTTGGGAATGTTGGCGTGAAGCGCGTAGGTAAGCGCGCTGGGTGTGGTGTTCTCGTAGATCAGGCGATAATCGGTAGGTGGGGTCGGTTTTTCCTTGTCGTGATCGGCCAGACGTTGCTCGAACGTGAGTGTGGACTGATCGTCCTCGAACGCCTTTAGCATCCTTTTGCGCAAGACTTTTTGCTTGTCCTGCCAATTTTTCAATTCTCGCTGATAGTCTCGCTGCCGCTGCTTCAGCTCGCTTGTCTTTTCATCTTGAAGCTCCCGGATCGGGCCAAAAAAACAGCCTTCCAGCGCCGTTTTGCGCTCGCCGCTCCTGGCGGCGACCAACAGCATCAGCGATGTGGGGACACGATGGCCGTTGGGGTATTCCACGTCCACCAACCCCTGGCATGCGGTGGCCATCGCGCCCAGTGCGACCGACGCCGCCATCTCATAAGCCACCTGGACGTGATCACTGACGGCCACCACGGCTGACTCGAACCGGGAATCTTCACGAAAAGTTGGCCAGGCACTCCCGATGGCCGGGATCGCGTACTGCTCGTCGGGCAGGCTATTGGCGGCCTCTATTTCGAGAATCGCGTCTGATAAATCATTTATCACTGTCTTTATCCATGCTAGTTCTGCAAGAAACCGCAATTCTAGCAGGGATTAAGAGAGTGTTTCTGATTAAAAATCAGTCCGTCATGGTTTTGACGGGGAGTGACCAGGGCTGGCGGCGGCCTCGCTGGAGACACTTCCTGGCTCGGCGGGCTACCCTGGGCGACCAGGACCCAGCTCCTTGAGACCCCGTTCCAGCAGGGTCCGCGCGGGGCCCGAGGGGCACCGGCGCCCCTGCTCCCACTCCTGCCAGGTGCGCACGTTGACCCCCAGCCGATAGGCGAAGGCGGCCTGGGTATCGCCCCGTGACCGTCGCAGGCGAATGGCGGCCTGGAGCAGGGCGTGAATGTCCTGGGAACGGTGCGTCTCACCCGGCGTTGCCGAGGCCGGGATGGGGGCGTGTGGCGTGGGTTCTGGGATCGGCCTGCTGGAAAAGAGCGGCGCTTCTGGAGGGGGTGGATGACGCGAGGGCTGGCGATAAGCGGCTACGGTTTGGGGGTTGTTCGCTTCGTAATTGCGAATCCAGCGATCGGCAAGACTGTCCATGGGGGATCTCCTGGTAATGGAAAAGGCACGGTGCTGCCGTGCCCTGTCATGGGTTAACTGCGGCTCGTACCGAACACATGCACGCCTTGCTGGAAGGGCTTGGTGTGTGCCTTGCACAGGTAGCTGAGATTGAAGACCGCTTCTTCCTGGCCCATGAAGTCGTCGCGATGCAGGCAAGCCGTGTAGGGATAGCCCGTGATGGGGTTTTCGCCGACCTGAACCAGGCCTTCGACGTCGCAGGACAGATAACCCAGCGCCCTGGCCCAGGCGCGTGCGATTTGATGATACAGGCCTCGCCCTTCGTATCCGCCGCCTTCCGAGGGCCTCAATCTGCCCAGTTGATAGTAGGCGTCGTAGTTCACGTACATCATGAGGTGGTAATGCGGCTTGTCGCTATTGTACTGCTCCCGGCACCATACATAGCGCAATACCGTGGTGTATTTCGTGCCGGCCTTGACCAGCTCTGCATTCAAATGGCGGAAGAAGGCGCTGAGAACGACATTGTCATTGGTAAGCTCGAAGGCGGTCATCCAGTCTGGAAAGCGCAGGTCAATACGAAAGGCCAGCACCCGATTGTAATGCGCAAGCGCGCGGGTTTGTATCAGCAGACTTCGTTCCAGATAATTCTCGATCAAGGGCGCCTCGGCATGCTGGTTGACTTCGAAGCCCCGATAGTAAGTGTCGTAATAACAGTTCAGTTTGGTGTACAGGGGATGGCGCTTGGGCTGTGATTGAAACATGAATATTTTCCTTGTGACGTGCCGGAGGATGCATCAAGCCTGTGGCATTGACGCGATATTGGATCAGGGTGGATTCACTTAATGCCCTCAGGGGGAGGGCGATATCTTGAGAATGCGTCATGGGGTATGGCCCATGACAGCCTGTAATGGCTGGATCAATCCGCTTTCAGAGATTGAGTTATCCAAAGAGTTGATTGGGTTATTAGGTCGTCTCTTCAGGGATTAGAGGTAAGTAGATTTAGATATATTACTGAACCGTCATGGCAGCCGATCCGCATGCCCCGGAAGGACTGGGGATAATGACGCCAACGCCCCGGACGTACCGGGGATCGTTGTCGGGCCCGAGCTCTAAAAACTTTCCATTGGCAATGCGGTACGCTGCATGACGCTCATGGGATGCCAACGGTCTGTCAAATAATACGTCATCGCCGGAGTCGCTTTCCGCCCGGGGATAATCCCGGGATTTTCCGTCAGCCACGTAACGGCACTGACGGCATCCGACATCGATTCAAAAAATCTTCAGCCACGTACTACCTCCTTGAAGCCGGGAAGCGATGGCTTCGATGACACGTCATTCCCACCTCAGGAGGTTTTCATGACGCTCACATGTCCGAGCTGTGGCTCACCGCGGGTGCGTACGCGACACCGCGGTCGCAAGGTTGGCGGGGGTATCGGGGGTACGGCAGGGGCGGCCAGCGGGGCTGCCGGGGCGCTCAGCGGCGCCGAGACGGGAGCCCTGGTGGGTGCCTGGGCCGGGCCGGTCGGCCTGACCGTGGGTAGCCTGGCCGGGGCGATCTTTGGTGGCCTGGTGGGCGGCACGGCGGGCGGTCTCGCCGGTGCCCGTCTGGGCCAGCAACTCGATGCCCGCCTGCTCGATTCCCACCAGTGCCTGGCCTGCGCGCACACCTTCCGTCCTCACGGCGAACCGTCCCTGGCGGAGGCGGGCAGGCGTGTTTAGTGCGACGCCAGTTCGTTGAAAAACGCCGGGTTTTCCTGAATGGTCGCAAGCACCTTGGCCGCCAGGCCGGTCGGATTGCGACGCTTGCTTTCCCAGCTCTTGATCGTGTCCACGCTGGTTCCCATGGCGCTGGCAAATTCGGCCTGTGACACATGCAGCGCGGCACGGATGGCTTTCACATCCGCGACCTCGTGGCGTGTGACACGTGCGGCGCGGGTCTTGCCCTGCTTGATGTCGACGGCTTCCTGCAGCGATGTCTGAAGGTCGTCAAAAATGCTCATTCGGAAACCTCCCCCTTCAACTGGTGGGTCAGGGTCTTGAGTGCGGCCTTTTCCGCGGACGTCAAGCTGTCTTTCACGCTTTTGGGATAGGCCAGGATCAGGTAGATGACCTCGGCGGTGGCCAGAAAGTAGATGACCCGGGCACCGCCCTGTTTGCCTTGCTGCCGCAATGCCATGCGAATCTTGCGTAGACCGCCTGTGCCCTGGATCAGATCCCCTTTGTCGGGTTGCGCGATCAGGATGCGCTGAAGCTCCTTCAGTTCCTCATCGGTCGCGATGCTCTGGATCTGCCGAGTAAAGGTCGGTGTTTCAATAAATTCAATGGCATGACTCACGTCAGGGGCGTCCTTCGGGTCGTGTCTTGCTTGGTGTACATAGTACATCTTTCGGCAGGGTCTGTCTATCAGGACACGCCGTCTTCCCCGCGCATTTCGCGCATTCCGCGCATTTCGCGCATTCCGCGCATTCCGCGCATTTCGCGCGTCCATAACCCATCCACTAATCATTCGTTACGGCCCAGCCCGCTGCCTTCGGGGAGCGGGCCGTTATGCCGTGTTTGTGTCTCAGGAGAGAGATCATGACCCAGCCCACGTCACGTCCTACCGCGCTGTCCCCGGTTGTCGCGGATGAAGCGGCCCGTTCCGCCCGGCTGCCGGAGAGTGCCGATCAAGGAGGGCACGCCAATACTGCCGAGCCCACCCCCGAGGTAACCGAGTCGCCCAGGGCCTCGTTGTCCGCCCGAGCCCAGCCGGGCAGCGTTACCGCCTCGGTCCTCGCGGCCATCGAGCAGAGTGGGGTAGCGTCGCCCTCCTCGATGCCGATGGGGCGAGCCCCGCGTCCGCGTCGTCCTGACGGCCCCCAGCGCCGCTATCGTGAGCAGGCCCGGCGCCTGGTCGATACCCGCGCCCTGGATCGCAAGGCCTGGCTGTCGATTCGTCAGAGCGGGATCGGCAGTAGTGATGCCGCCGCGGCGGTGGGCCTCCATCCTTACAAGTCCCCGCTCGAACTGTGGCTGGAGAAGACCGGTCGTCAGCCGGCATCCGCCGACCCGGCCCCCGAGGCGCAGCTGACCAGTCCGCTGCATTGGGGCCAGGTGCTCGAACCACTGGTCGCCGAGCACTACGCCCGGCACACCGGTCACCGGGTGCAGCGGGTCAACGCCATCCTCCAGCACGTCGAGCATCCCTGGATGCTCGCCAACCTGGATCGCGAGATCGTCGGCAACGACGCCGTGCAGATCCTCGAGTGCAAGACGGCCGGACTTCACGGCGCCCGGCTGTGGAAGAGTGGGGTGCCCGAGTACGTGCAGCTGCAGGTGATGCACCAGTTGGCGGTCACCGGCCAGCAGGCCGCCGATGTGGCGGTCCTGCTCGGGGGCCATGAGCTGCAGATCCACCGTATCGAGCGTGACGAGACGATGATCGCGCAGCTGATCGCCCTGGAACGCCAGTTCTGGGACTGCGTCGAGCGCGATACCCCACCCCCGGCGGATGGCAGCGAGTCGGCGGATCAGGCCTTGCGGACCCTGTTCCCCCAGGATGACGGCGAAACCGTCGACTTCAGCCATGACGTGGGGCTCAGCCAGGCGTTCGTCGACCTGCAGCAGGTGCGCCAGACCCTGGACGACGCCAAGAAGGCGGAATTGCGGCTCAAGCACCGCCTGCAGCAGGCCATGGGCACCGCCACCCTGGCCACGTTCCCCAGCGGTAGCCTGAGCTGGAAGCAGACCGCGCCGGTCAAGCGGCTCGATACCAAAGCACTGCAGCAAGACCATCCAGAACTGTGCGCGACCTACCTTCGCTCGTATCCCGGCTCACGGCGCTTCGTAGTGCGTCAGTGACTGGAGCGACAACCAAAGCCTTACCTCAGTCGACGCAACGCCTCAGAGCGCCTTTACGGGCCATCTGGGGCGTTTTGCGTTATGAGCCACCCGACACGTCATCAAGGAGGTTCCCATGCTCAAGGGACTCGCCATTACCCCACCGATTCTGGGGCGGATCACCATCGGCAAGGTGGTCGAGAATAACGGCAAGCGCCTGCCCCAGAAGGACGACCAGTTCACCCTGACCTCACAGCTCCAGACCAAGGAGGGCTGGATACGCCACCCGCTGGACGAGCAGCTGCGCAGCGAGCAGGAAGGCAAGCTGCGCCGCATTCCCATCCGTCTACTGTTCAACGATCCTGATCTCAACCTGCGTGCCGAGTACGCGCTGTTCGATCGCCAGACCGCCCGCCCCTTGTGCGTGGGTGATGGCGAGCAGTGCAAACGCCGCACCCGCGACGGGATGGAGACATTGGACTGCCTATCCCCCGACGGCTGCCCATTGGCTCAGGGCGGCGCCTGCAAGCCCTATGGGCGGCTCAATGTGCTGATTGGCGATGACGACCCGCTGGGCAGCTTCATTTTCCGCACCACCGGCTTCAACTCGATCCGCACGCTCGCCGCGCGACTCGCCTACTTCAAGGCGATCTCCGGCAACCGCCTGGCCTGTCTGCCGCTGGAACTCAGGCTGCGCGGCAAGTCGACCCGACAGAGTCGCGGCACCCCGATCTTCTACGTCGACATCACCCTGCGTGAAGGCTGGACGCTGGAAGACACCCTCTCGGAGGCGCAACGCCTGGACCAGGAGCGAGAGGCCACCGGCTTCGACCAGAAAGCCCTGGATCGGGCCGCCAAGGCGGGCTTCGCCAACGGGGCCTTCGAGGACAGTGCCGAGGAGTCCGCCGACGTGGTGGAGGAGTTCTACCCCGACGCCCCGGTTCACCTACCGGGCGGGACGGACGCCAATGCCCCGGTGACGCTCGCCGACAAGCTGCAGGCCAGGAGCCAGCAGTCAGGCAAGGCCGAAGCTACCGACAAGGCGGAATCCCCCGCACCGACCACTGACGATAGTCAGCAACCCGCAGCACGCCAAGCCAAGCGAGCCTGAGCGCTCGACGTCGTTTCTCACCGCTACCTGCCATTGCCTAACGACGCCCGCTGCCTGGTAGCCGCGGGCCGTTATGCCGTGGTTGACCAATAAGGAGATTTGCCCATGCGTATTCTCACTCACGACCAACTGCATCGTACCGCCCCTGCCATCTTCGCCCAGGAGCCGGATTCTGCTGTCTCCGAGCGCTACGGCTTCGTGCCCACCATCAATGTGGTCGATGCCCTGCAACGCGAGGGCTGGTATCCGGTACGCGCTCAGCAGACCCATGTCCGCCAGATGGAGCGCCGCGAGGTCGCCCGCCACCTGATCCGCTTCCGCCAGGACCCCGATCGCCAGATCACCGTGGGCGACAGTGTCACCGAACTGGTGCTGACCAACAGCCACGACCGCAGTGCCGCATTCCAGCTCGACCTGGGGCTGTTCCGGCTGGTGTGCCTCAACGGCATGGTCACCCCGGTAGGTGACGTGGGCGGTATCCGCGTGCGTCACGGCAAGCACGTCGTTGACGAGATCCTCGACGGCTCGATCCAGCTCAGTCATCAGGTGCCGCGCATCGCCGAGGGCGTCGAGGCCTTCCAGTCCACCCTGGTCAGTCAGAGCGAGGCTCAGCTGTTCGCCGAGGCCGCGCTGTCGCTGCGCTACGGCGACGACTGGCAGGCCACCAGCCCCGTGCAGCCGGGCGACATCCTCGAAGCTCGTCGCTCGGAAGATGCCAACGGCAGCCTGTGGAGCGTGTTCAACCGCACCCAGGAAAACCTCTTCAAGGGCGGCTTGCGGGGCCGCTCCCGTTCGGGCCGGGCCACCCGTACCCGGCCCATCCACAGCGTCACCGAGGACGTGCGCCTCAACCGCGCGCTGTGGACGCTCACCGAGCACTTCGCCGCGCTCAAGCAGGGCGAGATCGCCGCCTGACTCCCACGACCCATCATGACAAGGAGATCCCGTATGACTCTCGCGACTACTCACGTTTCTGACGCGGGCTTCCCCTGGCTGATGGCCGGGGAGCAGCCCGGCACCTACCGCGTCACGGGCGACGTCACCGACGCCCAGCTGCTGCACCTGGCCAAGCTGATCGCCCGCAAGCGGCTCAGCAAGGGCACCCAACTCGGGCGTCCCGACGAGGTCCATCGCTGCCTGCAGACCCTGATGCTCGACTACCCGCACGAAGTCTTCGGCATCCTCTGCCTGGACACCCGGCACCGGCTGATCGCCTTCGATGAGCTGTTTCGCGGCACCCTCGATGCCGCCTGCGTCTATCCCCGCGAGGTGATCAAGCACGCCATCGACCACAACGCCGCTGCCGTGATCCTGGTCCACAACCACCCCAGTGGCGATCCCGAGCCCAGCGATGCCGACCGGCGCATCACCCAGCGGCTTCAGGAGGCCCTGGGTCTGGTGGACATCCGTGTGCTGGACCATGTGGTGGTCGGTCACGAGGGCTATGTGTCGTTCGCCGAACGTGGGTGGCTGTAGGGTCATCCGCATCGCTCGCGGCACTCGCCGCCACCCACCTGGGCGGCTGGCCCGCTCACCTCCCGTCCCACCTCACGGCTGCCTGGCTCGGCGCCGTGGGGTGGGGTGTCGAGAGAGCGTATTTTTTTGATGTAGTGGGCAAATAGCTTGAAGGGGAAGCCGTGGGTGATAGCGCTTGACAAATGGTGCCGTGGTAGAATATTGCCCTGACGATAGGAGTTTCCATGAGCGAGCTACTCGATCCCACCAACGACTACGTGTTCAAGCGGTTGTTTGCTGAAGCCCCGGATCTGCTGGTCGATCTGATCAACGATTTGCGCCCGGACCTGCCCGACATCGCTTCGGTGGAGATTCTCAATCCCAACATCGAGCCGAACGAGCTGACCGGCAAGTACATCATCCTGGACGTGCTGGCCCGTGATGGCGACGGCCATTGCTACAATGTCGAGGTGCAGGTACGCCGCTACGGTGCCTGGCACAAGCGGGGATTGTTTTATCTGGCCCGCACGCTGGGGACTCAGCTGAGCGGGGGCGAGGACTATCAGGAGCTGCGTGCCTCGGTGGGATTGCACCTGCTGGACTTCGATCTGTTCACAGGGACGGAGGCCGAGCGTGAGCAAGCGGTCTGGCGCTTCGAGATGCGCGACGAACGCCAGCCCGATATCTCGCTGGGGAACATCCTGCAGATGAACCTGATCGAACTCAACAAGGCGGATCGCCTGGGCTTGCCGGAAGGCCCGCTACGCGCCTGGATCACCTTCTTCAAGCACTGGCAGGAGGAACTCACCATGGCCAATGTTGCCCATGAACCGGTCAAGAAGGCGATGAGCCGTATCCGCGAGCTCAGCGCTGATGAAGAGACCCGCCGCCTGGCCTTCGTTCGGGAGCGGGCGCTGCGGGATGAAGTGTCTCTGCTGAATGATGCACGGCGAGAAGGCGAGGCCCATTTGTTTGCCAAGCTCGTTAAAATGAAGTTTGGAGAATTGCCAGAGTGGGCGCAGCATCGTCTGGAACAGGCAAACAGCGACCAAATAAATGAATGGTCTGCGAAAATTTTGATAGCCAATTCTATCGATGAACTTTTCAAGCACTGAGGTGGCCAGGGAAGCGATGAGCCGTACCCGCGAGCTCAGCGCCGATGAAGAGACCCGCCGCCTGGCCTTCGTTCGGGAGCGGGCGCTGCGGGATGAAGTGTCTCTGCTGAACGACGCGAAGCGTGAAGGAGAGATGACAGGTGAACGTCGTGTTCTGCAGCGTCTACTGAGCAGGCGCTTCGGTGAATTGCCCGGTTGGATAGGTGAAATGCTAGAGGCAGCGGACACCAAGCGGTTGGAAGCATGGACAGATGAAATACTGACTGTCGATACCCTTGATGAGCTGTTCAAGCACTGACGTGGCGCGTCACTAGGGGGCATTGCTTCCACTGTAGACTCGTACCTATGCCGATGCGGCAGGGCATCGTCACGGGTTGAGTGCTTAAAGCCACTACACACTGGATACTGCGACACCTGCAGCGGCTCGGTGCCGAGGTCAATCTGGAGCAGCTCAACAGTTTGGTGGAGGACAAAGACATGTTGGCAGAGAATCTGGAGAATTGGGCACAGAAAGAGCGAGCTGAGGGTCGTGTGGAAACTCAGCGTGAAACGGCTCATAACCTGATTATGCGGACAGAGATGGATGACCAGATGATCTCAGAGATCACTGGGTTTCCCATTCAGGATGTTTCCCGACTCCGGCGAGAGTCGCAGCACTGAGGCAGCCATACCTACATGTTGGCAGAAAACTTAGAGAACTGGGCGAAGAAGGAGCGCCAAGAAGGTGAGCAGGTGGGGGTTGAAAAGACCAAGCGCGCGACCGCTCAAAACCTGACCTGATTACGTATATGGCTCAGCCAGCTTCAGGAGCCGGTAAGGCATCGGCGGTGTTCTCGCCGCCACCGTCAGAAAGCGCGGGATCATGGCCGTGAGGTCATAGCGCCGATTGAAGCGGTACTCGAACTCAGCCAAGTAGCGCGGCACATGTTGGCCACGAATGGCATGGTAGCTGCCGGTGATGGCGTTCTTGACGTTGCCCAGCACGGTGTTGACCCAATTGAAGGCGGGGATCTGTGCGCTGGCACGGCCACCGCCAGTAATGAAGCGCTCATGGGTGTAGACCGGCGACTCGAAGGCCCGGAAACACCCCAGGCCATCGCTGACCACCCGACTGCCGGGCGCGATGGCGACCTGGGCATAGCGGCGCACCTCGGCGCGGGTAAAACCGCTCACGCGACGCAGCTGGACGCGCAGAGGATGGCCATCGTCATCGGTCTGCACCGCGGCGACGAACGGGAACTTGTGCTCAGCGCCGCGCCCGCGCTTTCCCGGCCGTTCGCCGCCCAGGTAGGCATCATCGATCTCGATGCGTCCGGTGAGCGTCTCTCCCTGGTTGCGCTCATACATGACCTGCAAGAGCTTGTGCTTGAGCTTCCAGGCGGTGTTGTAGCTGACGCCGAGCTCGCGGGACAGCTGCAGCGCTGAGAGACCATTCTTGCGTTGGGTCAGCAGGTAGATGGCCAGAAACCAAGTGGTGAGCGGCAGATGCGTGGCGTGGAAGATGGTCCCGGCAGTCAGCGAGGTCTGGTGATGGCAGTGATGGCACTGGTACAGCCCGCGCGCAAGCTGGCAGCCGGTGGTGTTGCCGCAGTCGGGACACACGAATCCCTTGGGCCAGCGATGCTGGAAGAGGGCCGACCGGCACTGCGCTTCGGTGCCGTACTGGTCGAGAAACGCCGGCAACGACAGGCCGGACTGGAACTGGATGAGGTTGCGAGCCATGGCACTAACTCCTTGACCGTCCATATGATTCCAGTATAGGCCCGGGCCGACGTGGTAGCTGATCAACATGCGTAATCAGGAACCCTTTTATCAGGGTGTCAGCAAGGAACGATCATGCCTTTCCAGTTCGATGCCGAGTTTTATCTGGCGCAGAATCCCGACGTGGCCGCGGCGATCGACGCCGGTAGCGTCGAAAGTGCCGAGTGGCATTACGTGAACTACGGCGCCGCCGAGGGCCGCGACCCCAACGCCGTGTTCGACACCAGCGCCTACCTGGCCGCCAACCCGGATGTCGCCGATGCCGTCGAGAAGGGCATCATCGACCCGCTGACGCACTTCCTGCAGTACGGCGCCGCCGAGGGCCGCGCGCCCAACGCCGAGTACCAGGCCATCGCCGAAGGCTTCGACGAGCAGGCGTATCTCGACGCCAACCCGGACGTCGCCGCCGCCGTCGACAACGGCAGCCTCGCCACCGGCTACCAGCATTGGGTGCTCTACGGCGAGTACGAAGAAGCGCGCGCCCCGGCCACCTACAACGACGGCACCGCCGTCACCGAGATCACCCAGCCGATCATCGGCAACGCCACCGAGCTGACCACCGATGTCGACACCCTGACCGGCACCGCCGGCAGCGACACCTTCAGCGGCGTGGCCTCCGCGCTGTCCTCCGCGCGCACCCTGAACGCCGGCGACAGCATCGACGGCGGCGACGGCAACGACACCCTGAACGTGACCCTGGACAGCGGCTTCGGCGGCTTCAGTGGTGACGGCGGCGTGCAGAACGTCGAGACCGTCGCCGTCAGCAACGACGGCTCCATCGCCCGCACCTTCAACGCCACCGGCGTGGACGGCGTGCAGCAGTACAGCCTGAACGGCAACGTCAACCTGGCCGGCCTGAGCGCCGCCGACGTCAGCGTGGCGCTGGCCGACAAGGCCAAGGGCACCACCGACATCAAGTTCACCGCCGACGCCGTCAAGGGCGCCAGCGACAGTCTCGGCCTGCAACTCGACAACGTCGGCACCGCCGACGACCCGGCCACCGACGCCAGCGAGCGGGAGGCGGTCGCCGTCACCGCCAACGGCATCGAGTCGCTGAGCGTGGCCGCCGAAGGCACCAACGTCGTCGACCTGAGCGGCATCGCCGCCGCCGACCTCACCGCCAGCGGCACCGGCAGCCTGGATGTCGACAAGGTTGGCACCAAGCTGGCCGGCGTCGACGCCGCCGCCGTGGAAGGCGACGTGGCCCTGAACCTGACCAACGCCGACCAGATCAAGAGCGTTACCACCGGCGCCGGTGACGACACCGTCACCGCCGATACCGGCAGCCTGGCCGCCAACGCCATGATCGACGGCGGCGACGGCGACAACACCCTGGCGCTTGCCGGCAGCGGCGCCACCCAGTACCAGCTGGCCAACATCCAGACCCTCGCGCTGGGCGACGTTTCCGGCGGCCTGACGGTCTCCGCCCGCGACGTCAGCGGCCTGGAACGCGTCGCCCTGGGTGACAGGGCGACGCCGTGCTGGCCAAGCTGGGCAACCAGGACCTGACCCTGGCGCTCTCCGGCGACAACCAAAACGGCGGCACCCTGACCAGCAGCCACGGCGGCGTCAGCGTCGTCGACGTCAGCGCCTCCGAGAGCGCCGATGCCGACAACCCCGACAGCCACGACGCCAAGCTGGTGCTGACCCAGAGCCAGGCCGTGGATCTCAACGTGGGCGAGAACACCGCTTACAAGGGCGAGATCACCGCCGGCGCCGCCACCAGCGCGGTGGTCAATGTCGCCAGAGGGGCGGGCAGTTCTGCCGTCGATCTGCAGGCCCGGAATCTGATCGACCTCAGCGTCACCAGCGCCGCTGATCTTGACGTGGATGGTGCCCTTGGCCGACTGGAGTCGCTGCGCGTCGAGACCGACGGCAATTTCGATGCCTTCGATGTGGATTTTTCCGCCATCCACAGCGTCGAGCTTTCCGGTGACGGCTTCGTGGCCCTGGATGTGCTGGGCAGCCGGACCCAGGACGACTACGGCATCATCGTCAATGCCTCGGAACTGAAGGAAGGCTTGTTGATCGGCCCCCATGTCAAGGGAGCGCAGACCCTGGATGCCGGCATCAATACCCGGGGCACCGATATCACCGTGCGCGCCAGCGATGTGCAGAATTTCGTCGATCTGGGCACGCTCGACGCCGACAACGGCGCGCAGGTCGCCGGTGATGTGACGGTGGATCTGGCCAATATCGCCGGCAGCATCTGGCTGAATCATGTGTACGGCAACAACGTCACCATCGACGTCAGTGATGCGCTGGGCCCCGTCGAATACTCGGGCATCCTCCGTGCGGCCGACACCCTGGTGCTCGACGGCGCCGAACTGACCGCCAACGTGGCGACCGTGGCCGCCACCGGCGAGAGCCTTGACGCGACCCTGAACGGGGGCATCGCCGTCGATCGCTTCACGGTCAACACGACGGCGGCCACCGGGGCACTTGAGCTGCAGGGCGATCTGGGGGTCGGCAGCGACCTGGTCACGGTCGATGTGTCGGCCTATGCCGATAACGCGGAAATCGCCTTCGATGCGAGTTTTCAGGGCAGCGATAACCGCCTGGTCTTCGCGTTCGATAACACCGACACCCTGGTGCTGAAGGACGGCAGCTCGATCGCCGGTGTCGAGACGCTGGAAGTGCAGAACGGCACGCTGGATATTTCGGCGCTGAGCCAGGCGGACTTCGCCGAGGTGGGCAATATCGTCATCGCCTCCGGCATCGCCATGCGGGCCGATCAGTTCGCCGGGCTGTCCTCCATCGAGGCCAATTCGTCATCGGCACGAGTCACGGTGTCGATCGACAGCGCCGAGCAGGCCGAGCAGGTCAAGGCCGCGCTGGCCACGATGCGGACCGATGCCGGCGCGCATGCCCTGAACCTGGGTATCGAGGTGGCACAGTCCGTGGTCGATCAGGCGGGCAGTGTGCTCGACGATATCGCTACGCGGGTCGGGAACGGCGGTGGGTTCGTCGCCCGGCAAACGGAGCAGGCGGGCGGCGGCAGTCCCGTCGAGATTGCCGGCGCCGTGCCGCTGGCCGAGGCGCTGGCGGCGGACGGCGCGAGCTTCGCCGACGGCGTGACGCTCGCCGACGTCGCCTACTGGGATCCCACGACCGAGACGCCCATCGCCTTCACGGCGGGCACGACGTCGCTGGATGTCGGCAGCAAGACACTGCTGCTGCGCGATGGCGCGGATATCAGCGGCCTGGCCTTGTCCAATGTCGCCGGGCTGCGGATCGAGGACGCGGCGACGGTCACGCTGACACCCACGCAATATACCCAGTTCACGTCCCTGAACGCCGGGGTGTCCGGAACGCCGGGGCATGAAACCGTGGTCTTCAGCGACGGCGGCGCGGTGGATCTTTCTGACTCCGGCGTGCCTTACAACTACGTGGAGGAATACCGGCTGAGCGATGCCGGCAACGTCTTCACCGGCCCGGATGGCGGCTTCATCATCACCGGTGGCGCGGGGGCGGATACCATCACCACCGGCACTGGCAATCAGACCGTCACCGGCAACGGCGGCGATGACATTATCGACCTGGTGCCCCAGGATTCCGGTTCCGACACCCTCGTCTACACCATCGGTGAGGACGGCGATGACACCATCCTCGGCTTCCGCGCGGCGACCGCCGATGGCAACCCGGCGCTGGATGCCGAGGAAGACGTTCTGCGCATTACCAGTGAAAGCGATGCGGCCCATCTGGCCGAGGAAATCAGTACCATCAGCTTCATCGAGAACGGTGGCTATACCGGATACAGCGGCGGCATCGCCGACAATACGGTCGATGTGCAAATCGCGTTCTACGATGGCGGCTCGATCACCTTCGCCGACTTCATTGCCGCCGGTAGTGACCTCTCCGGGTTCTCGTCGCAGGGGAGCTTCAGCGGCGGGAACGGCGACAAGGTGATCGATAGTGATGAAACCGTGGTGCTGACCGGCATCACCGGGTCGGAGCTGTCGGCGGCCTTCGGCGACAGCCTGGCCTTTTCCGGGTAACCCGTACCGCTTGTCCAGGTCCGGCGCCAGGGTTGAAGTGCCCTGGCGAATGCATTCGCTCCCACGGCATCGGCGCCGTGGGAGTGAACTCGTTTCAGGTTGCTCGTTGACCTGCGTGAACAGCCCGGTCATAAGGCCGGGCGTTTCTGGTAGATTGCGAAGCCCGCGACAGGAGGGCGCATGGCCACCAACCACCACGACACCGGCTACAAGGAGCTGTTCAGCCACCCCGAGTTCGTCCAGCAGCTGATCGAGGGCTTCGCACCCGGCGAGATCGCCGGCCTGATGGATTTCACCACCCTCAAGAACCACAGCGGCAACTACATCACGCCGCTGTTCGAGGAGAAGTTCGAGGACGTGGTGTGGTCGGTGGAGGTCACCTGGCAGGGCATCACCCAGCGGGTCTTCCTGTACATCCTGCTCGAGTTCCAGTCGTCGGTGGATCGCACCATGCCGATCCGGCTGATGCACTACGTGGCCTGCTTCTACAGCGAGCTGCTCAAG